>DATAWG010000113.1 GCA_036267355.1 Pirellulales bacterium
TGTAAACGGCGCTCGAATAGTGCAGCGCTCGGCGAGTAGCCGACGGTCGGCCGAAAAGTGCAGCGCTCATGTCCCCCATCGCGGATTCGTGGCCAAGACTTGCGACGGTAAACCCGTCATAAGTCCTACGAACCGCGAGAAACATGAGTGTACCAAGACATGCATCTCTGGACCGAAATCCGACGTTTGGTGCTGACCAAGAAGAAGAGCAAGCGGGCCATCTGTGAGGAGCACGGCCTGCACTGGAAGACCCTGCAAAAGATCCTCAACCACGCCGAGCCGCCCGGTTATCGGCAGCGTCAGCCGCGGGCCAAGCCCAAGCTGGATCGGTTCCTGCCGATCATTCATGAAATTCTCGATCAGGACAAAAAGTCCCCATCGAAGCAACGCCACACGATCCAGCGGATCTTCGATCGGCTGCGGACCGAGCATGAGTACGACGGCGGGATCAGCGTGGTCGGCGACGCCGTACGAGCCTGGCGTGCTGGCACGGCCGAGGTGTTCATGCCGCTGGCGCATCCGGCGGGCGAGGCCCAGGCCGACTTCGGTGAAGCCGTTGTTCGATTGCAAGGCAAGGAGACGAAGGTTGCTTACTTCGTGATGTCGCTGCCGTTCAGCGACGCCTTCTTCTGCCAGGCGTTTCCCCGCGAATGCACCGAGACGTTCCAGGAAGGGCACTGCCGGGCATTTCAATTCTTTGGGGGTGTTCCCACGCGGATCAGCTACGACAACAGCCGCATCGCGGTGGCCAAGTTCGTCGGCCGGCGTGGCGACACGCCGACCCAGGAGTTCCTGCGGCTGGAGAGCCACTTCCTGTTTGAGCATCACTTTTGTCTGGTGCGTCGAGCCAATGAGAAAGGGCATGTGGAGGGTTTGGTCGGATTTGCCCGACGCAACTTCATGGTCCCGATCCCGCTGATCGACGATCTGGAAGAGTTCAACGAGCAGTTGGCCCAGTCCTGTCGAGCCGATCTGGAGCGTCGCTTGCGAGGCCAGCCCACGACGAAGCAAGGATTGCTCGATGAAGAGCAGCGTGCGCTGCTGCCGCTGCCGAAGCAGTCATTCCAGGCTCGGCGCGTCGAACCGGCCAAGGCCAACTCGCTCTCGCTGGTGCGGTTCGACACCAACGATTACTCGGTTCCCACGGCCTACGCTCATCATCATGTGACGGCGGTCGGCAACATCCAAGAGGTGCGGTTGATCGTCAACGATCGGATCGTGGCAAAGCATCCGCGGGATTGGGCGCGTGAGAACGTGCATTACGATCCGCTGCACTATCTGGCGTTATTGGAGCGAAAGCCGGGCTCTTTGGACTTTGCTCGGCCGCTGGAGGACTGGAATCTGCCGGAGTGTTTTGGCGTTTTGCGTCGCCGACTCGAAGGAGATCGACAGTCCGAAGGCCGACGCGAGTTCATCCGGGTGCTGCGATTATTGGAGACGCTCGAGTTGGCCGAATTGGCTCGCGCCATCGAGCGGGCCTTGGCGATTGGCGCGCTGACCGTCGATGCCATCCGGCTCTTGGCCCAACAAGGGCGCGAACAACCCTCGCAATGGTTCAGTCTGGATGGCCGGCCGCATCTGCAAGGTCACGAAATTCCAGCGCCGCACCTGGAGTGCTATGCCAGCTTGCTGCCGGGAGGTGCCCGATGAAGCCGATCGAAACCAAAAGCCTGGTGCTGCTTCAGCATCATCTGAAAATGCTGCGACTGCCGACGATGCACGACGAGTGTGAAAAACTGGCCATACGTTGCGCCCAGGAGAACGTCGATCACCTGGCGTTCTTGTTGCAGTTGTGTGAATTGGAACTGCTCGATCGCGACAAACGCAGTGCGCAGCGGCGACTGCGGTTCGCGCGGTTCCCCAATCACAAAACGCTCGACGATTTCAAATTCGCGTCACAGCCGTCGCTCAATCGGCTATTGGTCGCGGAGCTGATGCGTTGTCAGTACATCGAGCAGCGTGCGAGCGTGATCTTGATCGGCAATCCGGGCACCGGAAAAACCCACGTTGCGACCGCGTTGGCGGTTGAGGCTTGCCACCGCGGTTATCGGGTGCGTTTTTATCGGGTGACGGAACTGGTCACGCAATTGATGGAAGCTCGCGAGGAGCGGCAGTTGCTGCGGATGAAGGCCCAATTGGCCAAGCTCGATCTGCTGGTGTTGGACGAGTTGGGTTACGTGCCGGCCAGCAAGCTCGGCGCCGAGTTGCTGTTCGATGTGATCAGCACGGCCTACGAGCGTCAGAGCCTGATCGTGACGACGAACCTGCCGTTCGGCCAGTGGACCGAGGTGCTAGGCAGTGAGCGATTGACCGGCGCCGTGCTGGATCGCTTAACACATCGCTGCCACATCTTGGAGTCGACCGGCGAGAGTTACCGGCTGAAAGAAGCCCGTCGACAACGAGAGGACGATGCGATCGCACCTGAGCAAGCAGAATCGTCACCATCCGAACCATCGTGAAAATCGTTGCGACCCCACTCCTCCTCCGGAGGAGGAGTGGGGTGAACTCTTCCATTACCAATAAACGCTACGTAAACTAGGAACCCATCACCCCTCAGAGCGCTGCACTATTCAACCGCCGAGCGCTGCACTATTCGAGCGCCGTTTACAGCCCGGACCATGGATGTGGCGGTCGAATATCATTTGCCAAATAATTTCCAGAACAATGAATTCTCGCTGCCGTTGGAATTTCTGACTGCGTGCGAAGGGCGTGGCGATGACTCGGTGTCGATCGAGGCCAGCAATCGCGGCAAGTTCGTGGCCAACTGGCTCGACGGCGGAGTTCCGCAACAACTCCAATACGACGGCAAGGTGCCGCCGCGCGAACTGGAGTTCCCAAGATTTCCCGAAGAGTTCGTGGCTGCCGGCGATAATTTGTGGCAGGCCCTTCGCGATGCGGTGGCGACGGTGGACGCGGAACCAACACGCTTTGCTTTAGGCCACATGCAGCTTCGCGGCCAGCAAGGACAGATTGTCACAACCGATGGTCGGCAAGCGCTTGTCCAGGGCGGCCTTTCGTTCCCCTGGTCGGATGACAACCCCGAACGTCGAGCAGATCATGCTGCTGGAGCCGTACATTGACCGCATCGACCGGTAAATCCAAGAGCACTGCGGTAGATCGTGCGTGAGTAGCGGCAATCCGGGGTTCTTCTTGATCAGATGGTCTTCGATACGAATGTGCCAGTGCAAAGGATATTAATACCGGCGATCACAACGAACTCGAGTCAAGGTTCGAGCTTCACGTCTCCCTGATACAACGGCGAGTTGACCGCCGCCCGATAAGCTTCCAGCGCCTCCGGCGACGAGTTAAATCGCCAATCCGTCTCCCCCTGTTTCGTCTTGTCGCGGTTGAACCAGTTGACCAAACGCACGCGAGGAAATTGCAACGGGATGTCCGCGTAAGCCTTCGCGATCCAGGCGGCCTTGCTCGTGCCGGTTGGCGCTCGTTTCTCCGAGCAGCCAAACTCGGCAATCATGAGGGGCTTGCCGCTGATCATGTTAATCGCCCGATACGATGGTTCGTACAATTCTGCAAACGTCTTCCACTTGGCCTTGAGGCCGTTGTTGTAGCCGTCGAGACCAATCCAATCGACGAAATCGTCGCCTGGATAGAGCGCAGCGTAATCAGCTTTCGCCTGCTCCTGCGAGTTGTTTTGATTGATAAAGAGGATATTGGGCGACCAGACCCAGGTGACGTTGTTTGCACCGGCCTCTTTGAAAATCCCCCGGACATGCCGCCACATCGTCACATAGTCGACGGGAGTGTTCCCATTGTGCCGCCGACCATCTTTTTCAAATGCCACGCCCCACGGATACCAACCGCCGTTCATCTCATGGGCGAAGCGGATCATGAGGGGCTTGCGGTGCGGGCCGCTCCATTTCGCGACGTCGGCGGCGTATCTCTTAATGTAGTCATCGTGCTTACCGGCCGCGACGGCTGCGCAAGTCCAATCGGAATCCGCCTGCCCTTCGAGCTTGGAACCCGACGGCGTCCAGACGACCATGAATACGCCGCCGTGCTTGAGGGAGTTGTCAGCGAGGCGGGTTGAGAATTGAGTCCACTCCCCACTCCAGTTCTGAAAATTCATGTAAACTTTGGCGAGCCGTCCGCTTTGCTGTTGCAAGTCGGCGAAAGCTTGCTCGTCAGCGGGACAGTAGAGTCTTCCTTCGTTGAAATAGATGCCGACCGCGATTTGTCGGACAACCTCTTCGGGAGCTGCTGGATCGGCTCGACCGCCGAACACGATCAGCCCGCACAACAGCGTGAGCATTTGGCGGAGGGAAGTCCGAATCGAACTTATTCTTAGCATGGCCTCATCTTTCGAAGTCAACCGATTTTGTTCCAGACGACTCGCCGAGACTTCATCTTAAGGATGGGATGTGCGAAACACCACGACGAAGAAAACAGTGTCCGTAAACGAAGATCGGCGGCCGGGCGACTTTCGGGTTCATCGGCAAAAGGGGGACATACCAGGGGACAGGCGCATTTTTCGGGTGCGCCGATCGGCGATTCAAGGGGGTCGGGCACATTTTTTCGGCGGTCGCGCAGGTTCTAAATTCAAAATCAATCTTAGCCGAAAAATGAGCCAGACCCGGTGGCGATCGAAGGGGGCAGGCACATTTTTCGGCGGTCGCGCCGGTTCTAAATTCAAAATCAATCTTAGCCGAAAAATGAGCCAGACCCCGAAATGAGCCAGACCCCGGATGTGTTTGACGCGATTGCGCGCGGTGGCGTGGTGCCGGTCGTTACGATCGATGCCGTGGATGCGGTGCTGCCGCTGGCTGATGTATTGGCGGAGAGCGGGCTGCCGCTTGTCGAAATCACGTTTCGCTCGCCAACCGCGGCCGCCGCCATCCAAACCTTGCGAAGCAAACGGCCGGAAATGCTCGTCGGCGCGGGCACGGTGGTGACCGCCGACAATCTGCGTGCCGCAATCGACGCCGGCGCGCAATTCGGCGTCGCCCCGGGATTGAATCCCCAAATCGTCGATGCCGCCGCTCGCGCGGGCCTGCCGTTCGTGCCCGGCATTTGCACGCCGAGCGAAATCGAGCGAGCCCTCGCGCTCGGCTGCGACTTCTTGAAGTTCTTCCCCTCGGAACCGATCGGCGGCCCGCGGACGATCCAGGCCATGACCGCGCCCTATGCTCATCTCAAGTTGCGGCTAATGCCGTCGGGCGGAGTGACACTCGACAACATGGCTGCATATCTGCAGACGGAAATGGTCGTGGCAGTGGGGGCGACCACGATCGCGAAGCAAAGCGATCTCGCGGCTGGAAACTGGCCGGAGATTCGCCTCCGTTGCCAGCGTGCGGTGCGGATTGTCGCCGAATGTCGCGGCAATTGAGATCACTGCTAAGATCGCCTTTGTATTACTAACACACGAATTCTTTGTACGGGGCGACAAAATCGCCTTGATCGTAGTAGGCACACTCCGCGTGCAGTCGGCGCGCCGCGACGCGTCGCGCCCAGAGCAGCGCAGACGGCACACGGAGTGTGCCTGCTACATTGGTTGCGGCTCCGCCGCACTGCGATCAATGCCACCGCAACGGCCAGCCGATCGTCCCGTCGCGCAGCAGGGCAAACAGGCCGGCGGCGAGCAGATCGGCGGTCGTGCCGGGATTGCGGCGGTGGCCATCGCTGCGGAGCCAGAAATCAAGATCGGCGGCCGCTTGCCAGAAGGGTTCCTCTTGCGGCGAGCCGGATTCAAGCACCACAGCGGCCCGACCCGACGCCTGCTGCGCAACGCGATCGCCGCACTTCCGCGCGATCAGGCTATCGGGAAATCGGCTCATCAGCGCTAGCTGCGTATGCACGATCGTTTCGCCGGCGGTCCAACCCGATTCGAATCCCTCTGCGAGCAAGCCGGCTGCATCGACGAGCACTTGGCTGAATCCGTTGGTGAATTGCCGTGCGACCAGATCGCGATCGGCCGCCAACCGCATGGCTACGAGTAGATCGGTTGGTGAATGGTCGGCATCGGCGACGTCGGCTCGCTCGACGCGGCCCATGCCACCGGGCTTGGCGAGGCGAATGGCTTCGTACACATCCCGGGCATCGACGGCATCGAGCCGATGCAGAACCGAAGCGATCCCTTCGGCAAGCGGCACTTCTCGGGGCACCGTGGCCATGGGGGCCAGCAAGAGCAGTGTGCCGAGGTTTGCGTTCGTGGCGATCGCTGCCCGGGTCGCTCGAACTGCTTGCAACACGACGGCGCCGACCCGGCTTGTCGTTGCCGACTCGATTGCCGGCCCGATCGCGACGGCTGCCGTCAGCAAATCGGGATACGTAAGATCTTCGAAATCGGCGCCGCGATGAACGTTGCCCGGCTTCGGCGCGGTCGCTTCGAGGATGCAGGCCAGCGTAGCGCATTGGCCGATGGAAAGCGGCATGGGGCAGTCTTTGAGTGTGCGGTGGCGGTGGCGGCGTGAATGTGTTTGGCCAAGAAAGCACCGGAGTTTCGACGCTTGAATGCGCGTCCCTCGCTAACGCTTCGGGCTAGTGTTTGCACCGCCCAACGAAAAAGTAGCCCGAAGCGCTAGCGAGGGAATTCTCGACAGACGGCGCTAGCGAGGGAATTCCGAATCCCGAACTAATTCTTAGTGCCCTAAGTTTGCAAAAACCTCTCCACGAGCGGAACGATTTGCTCGCAAGCGTCCTCGACCACCCAGTGGCCGGCATCCGGAACGCGGTGCACTTCGGCGGCGGGAAAGATTTCGATAAAGCGTTCCAGAAACCACGGCGTGAAACACCAGTCGCGCATACCCCAAATCAATTGCGTCGGCCGATCGGCGAGCAAGGGCAGCCCGCGCTCGATCTCGACCAGTTGGCCGTAGCTCGGATGGCTGGGGCGCATCGGAATATCATGGACGAAGCGATCGATGGCAATGCGGTTGCGCCATGAATCGTACGGAAAAAGATAGCCGGCGCGCACGGCTGGCGTCAGTCGCTCGGGATGCGCTACCGCCATCCGCAATGCGGCCCGGCTAAAGCCATTCAGCCCGCGCACCAGGACCGGCCCCACGCCGGGCGTGCGGCAAATGCGAATTCGCCACGGCATTCGTGGCGCTCGAAAGGCGCCGGTGTTGAACAGCACCAGCCGCGAGAATCGCTCCGGCGATCGCAACACCGCCCCCAAGCCGATCGCGCCGCCCCAATCCTGGGCCACGAGTGTCGCGTCGCGCAAATCCAATTCGTCGACCAATCGCGAGAGATTGGCGATGTGCGACGAAAGCCGATAGTCGAACGTGGCGGGTTTGTCGCTCAGGCCGCAGCCCAAATGATCCGGTGCGACGATCCGATGCCGGCCGCGCCAAGCCGCGATCAAATTCCGCCAATGAAACGACCAGGTCGGGTTGCCGTGCACCAGCAGCAGCGGCTTGCCGGCCCCTTCGTCGAGATAGTGATATTGCCCAGCCGCGACGCGAAGGAAACGCGAGCCGAACGGATAAAGCGCACGCCAGTCGGCCTCAGGCAGTCGTTCGCGATCGGCTCCTGTCATCTATCGCTCAGTCCACTTCCTCATCGGCAGCATTTAGGGCGACCTTCGTTTTCTTGCGTGGCGGCGGCGGCTGGTCTCTTTGGGCGATCGCGCGGAATTCTTCCGTATGCTTGGTCCAAATCCGTTCGAGCTCGCGCACCTTTTCGGGCTTTTCGGCGGCCAGATTATTCGATTCGCAGCGGTCGGTGCTCAGGTCGTACAGTTCCCACGGATTGTTGTGGTCGGTGACGATCTTCCAATCGCCGACGCGCAGGGCCCGGTTTCCCTCGTGATACCACCAGAAATAGTCGTGCGAGACGGTGCCATCTTTCGTGAACACGGGGACGAGACTTTTGCCCGGCGGCGTCGGAACCGGCTTGCCCCCGAAGGTTGCCGGCCACTTGCCGCCGGCCAGTTCGAGAATCGTCGGAGCGAGATCGATCAAGTGGGCCGGATTGCGCCGCAATTCGCCGCGAGCGGCAATGCCGTTCGGCCAATGGACGACCAGCGGCGTGGTGATGCCCCCTTCGTGAACCCACGATTTGTGCAGCCGAAAGGGCGTGTTCGCAGCGCTCGACCATGCGGGGCCAAGGCTCAAGAACGTCTTGCCGGAGCCGGGTGGCGCAGTGCGATCGTGGCCATCGCCGCGGATGAATTGCTCGGCGCTCGCGCCATTGTCGGATAAGAACAAGATAAGCGTGTCGTCGAGCGCGTGCATCGCTTTGAGCTGCTCGACGACGCGGCCGATTTCGGTATCCATGCGGTGGACCATCGCGGCATGGATCGCCATCTTGATCGGCTGGAATTGCTTCTGCTCGGCAGTGAGCGTGTCCCACGGCACGGCGCGGCCGATCTCGGCTGGCCCGATGTCGTCGTGCAGCTTTTTGAGGGAAAAATTCCAACTCGGCCAGATTTGGGGATCGAGCTTCGAGAGCGCGCAATTGACGATACCGAGCTTCAGCATCCGCGCATGCCGCTCGAGCCGCAGCGCGTCCCAACCGGCGGCGTAGCGGTTTTTGTATTCCGCGATGTCGTCCGCCGGCGCTTGCAGCGGAAAATGCGGAACGGTAAAGGCGAGGTAAAGGAAGAACGGCTGCTTCGCAAATTTCTGCTCGTGTTCGCCGAGCATGTCGATCGCATGCTGGGCGATGGCCGTCGTCGTGTAATAGCCGCTCCCGGGCTTGACGGGCGGCAGCGGCCGATCGTCGAGCGTGTGCTGCTTGGGATAGAAATTGCGGTCGTAGTCGTAGAGGGCATAGGAATGATCGAAACCGCCCGCGAGCACGGGCCCATCGACATGCCATTTGCCCGAGTGATACGTGCGATAACCGAGCGGCTTCAAATACGCGGGCAAAAGCCGCGCCCAAGTCGGCCGAATGCCGTTCACTCCGCCGCCCATGCCCGGCAAGCCGTCGCGGCGAACTTCTTGGGCATAATAGCCCGTCAGCAGGCTTGCCCGCGACGGCCAGCAGCGGGCCGTGTTGTAAAACTGCGTGAATCGCAGGCCGTCTGCGGCCAGCTTGTCGATATTTGGAGTTTGAATTTCGCCGCCGTAGCAGCCGCAATCGGAAAACCCCATGTCGTCGGCCAGAATGACGACGATATTCGGCTTCGCGGGCGCGGGCTTTTCGACGGTCGGCTCAGCGGCTTTGAGCAGCGACGCTGAAATAACTGCAAGCAAAACGACCGACGCGATAGAATTCGGCATTAGGGCATGGAAGCGACCTGGCATTGCGATTCCAGGTTGTTTGATCGTCATTTCGTGCGCCCCGCTTTCGTCGGCTTCTTGGTTGGTGCGATTCCGTCGCCCG
The DNA here is from genome assembly GCA_036267355.1 of Pirellulales bacterium. Classification (NCBI taxonomy): domain Bacteria; kingdom Pseudomonadati; phylum Planctomycetota; class Planctomycetia; order Pirellulales; species Pirellulales bacterium. The sequence goes on from DATAWG010000113.1 coordinate 9,289, forward strand.
TGTCTTTCCGAGGCTCGACGACGGTGCGAGCGGCGCGGAGCAATTCGGTGATCCCTTGGCGATGATGCTCGAGCGTGTGGATCCAGCGCTCGAGGCAGCCTTCGCCCGCGGTGGTGATCTTGTACGACTTCTTGGCGGGACCACGTTGGCCCAAATCCCACGAAGCCTCGACCATCCTCTGTTTTTCCATCGTTCTCAGGAACCGGTAAATGCCCGAGACATCGGGTTTCTGGCCGCCGAACATCGGCATTTCGCCGATGCGTTCGGCGAGCCGATAGCCGTGCAGCGGCCCTTTGGTGAGAACGATGAGAATGGCCGGCTGAATCAGCTTATCGAGCGAAGCCCCCTCGCAAGCGCATTCGCGCGGCGTGATGATCGGAAGCCGGCTGCTAAGAGGCATGGTGTCGTAAATCCTTGCAGACCAGTTTTGTGTCGAGCAGACCGCGTTGTCAAGTTGATGGCCGATTGGCGATGTGTGATGGCTCAATCGCGCCTCCATGCCGGTTGACCGGCCGGAGGGACGCGACTATCGTGATCTATTACAGCCCATCCGTCGAGCGAGCGGGTTCCTTGAGGCCGATATGCCCGTCGATCCTCAACAGACCCTATATTACAAGCGTGCCCGGTTCTCCAGCCGCCTGCCGAAATCCTACCTTTATACGCCCGCCCATTTTTGGCTCGCTGAAATCGAACCGAAGCTTTGGCGAATCGGTTTTACGCGATTTGCACTGCGCATGTTGGGGGATTTGGTCGAGCATGCGTGGAGCGTTGCGGTGGGCGACGAGGTTTCGCCGGGGCAAATCATCGGTTCGGTCGAGGGATTCAAGGCGTTGAGCGATGTCTATTGCGTGGCCTCCGGACAGTTTGTCTGCGGCAATGTCGAACTTGAACGAGACTCCAGCCTGCTCGACAACGATCCTTACGATCGCGGTTGGCTGTATTGCGTGAGCGGCACGCCCGAACCGGCCGCCGTCGACGTGGTCGGCTACACTGGCTTTCTCGATGCGACGATCGATAAAATGCTGACGAAACCGGACACCGGAGAGCCGCCATGCCAAAACCCCGCTACCTGATGATCGGCGGCTTTCTCGGCGCAGGAAAGACCACCGGCATTTTGAAAATCGCTGAGCGGCTGAAACAGCAGGGCCTCACGGTCGGGCTGATCAGCAACGACCAAAGCTTTGGCTTGGTGGACACCGGCATGTTCGCGGCCAAAGGTTTTTCGGTCGAGGAAATCACCGGCGGCTGCTTCTGCTGCAGGTTCAATTCGCTCGTCGAGGCAAGCCAGAAACTCGCCGCCGGCCCGCGCCCCGACGTGTTCATCGCCGAGCCGGTTGGAAGCTGCACCGACTTGAAGGCCACGGTCGATTATCCGCTCCGCCGGCTCTATGGCGACGATTATCAGGTCGCCCCCCTCAGCGTCATGCTCGATCCGATTCGGGCAATGCGGATCCTCGGGCTCGAGCAAGGCAAGTCGTTTTCGAGCAAAGTGAACTACATCTACGGCAAGCAACTGGAAGAAGCCGATTTGCTCGTGATCAACAAGATCGAGTTGCTCGCCGCCGAAAAACTTGAATCGCTCCGCTCGGCGCTTCATGAGCGATTTCCGAAAGCCAAGATTCTCGCGGTCTCGGCGCGGACCGACATCGGGATCGACGCGTGGCACGAGGCCATTCTTGGCAGCGCAGCGCAAACTTCCGGCACCATGGATGTCGATTATCAGATGTATGCCGAGGGCGAGGCGCTATTGGGCTGGCTGAATTGTGCCGCAACCTTTTCGAGCGATCGCGAATTCGATGGCAACGCACTGATCGGTGAATTGGCCCGCGAAATCCAAACCGGCCTGAATAGCCGCGGCATCGAGATTGCGCATTTGAAGATGACGTTCGCGCCCGATGAGGGAAGCGATCTGGCCGTGGTGAACCTGGTTCGCACGGAGATCGAGCCGGAACTGGCCTGGAAACTGCAAGAGCCGCTCGGATCCGGCGAAATGATCGTGAATTTGCGAGCCGAAGCAGCCCCGGAAATGCTCCGCGAGGTGGTCGGCTCGGCGCTCGACAACGTCGCCGCCGCCCATCAAATCGCTTGCCAGCGGCAGCACATGGAAGTGTTCCGACCGGGCAAGCCGGTGCCGACGCACCGCCTGGCGGCCGTATGAGAGGAAGGCTGTGAGGCTTGAGGCTGTGAGGCTTGAGGCTTGAGGCTGTGCGGACGCGCGAAACGGCAAGCGAGCCGCGACGTCCATCGGAATCCGGAAGCTCGCTTGCGGGTTCGCGCGTTGCGGCTTGCTGCCCGCGACGTGAAAGATCGGAGTTGTTTTGATGACCGACCTGCCGCGCATTCTTTACTGTCATTGCGCCTATGCCCAAGTGGTGCCGAAGGAAGTCAAGCAGGAGGTGTTGGCTCGGCTGACCTCGGCGGGAGTGGCGTTTGAGGCGGTGCCCGACCTTTGTGAACTGTCGGCTCGCGGCGATGGCCGGATGCAGCAATTGGTGGAAGGGGGGCAATTACGAATTGCGGCCTGTTATCCGCGAGCGGTAAAGTGGTTGTTCGAAGCCGCGGGCGCTCCGCTGCCCGAGTCCGGCGTCGAAATCCGCAACATGCGAGTCGAACCCGCCGCCGAAATTGCCGCCGCCCTGCTCCGCCCCGCGTCTGTTCCCGCCGCCAGCACCGCCTCACGTTCAGACGCCGCAGAAACGCTTACCCCTCATCCCTCGCCCCTCGCCCCTCCCCAATGATTACGTTTGCCAAAAATTCGCTGCACGTCATCGTCTACGAGGGCGAAGGGAGCCGGCCGCTCGACGACCGCGCGCGGTGCGAGTTGGTGCAAGCGCTATTAGAGAAGGATTGCTCGATCACCAGCGTGCGGCAGCGTGGGCCGGCCCAAAACGGGTCGCGCCACGAGTTTTCAAACACCGGCATGCAAACCGGCGTGACGCTGGTGTTGGGCCGCTTCGAGAGCGAGCAGCCCGAGCAGGCCGAGGATGCGAAATCGGGCAATCAAATCCGCTTTTTGGGCATCGAAGGATTGGCGACCGCCGAAGCGGTCGAGCAGGTCGAATCGTTGCGCCGCCAACTGTGCGGCGAACCCGCGCGGTTTTGGAAGCCTTGGTTTCCCGTAATCGATTTCAATCGCTGCACGAATTGCATGCAGTGCCTGAGCTTCTGTTTGTTCGACGTGTACGGTGTCAGCGGCGACGGGAAGATCAAGGTCCAGAATCAAAGCAACTGCAAGACCGATTGCCCGGCCTGTTCGCGTGTTTGCCCGGAAGTGGCGATCTTGTTTCCCAAATACAAGGCCGGCCCGATCAATGGCGATGTGGTCGACTCGGAAGACGTTCGCCGCGAGGGAATGAAAGTCGACATTTCGGCCCTGTTGGGGGGCGATATTTATTCCGCCTTGCGAGATCGCAGCGCTCGGGCCAAATCGCGGTTCTCGAAAGAACGCGACGAAGATCGCGCTTTGAAAGAGCGGCTTCGCTGCCTAGCCAAGCTGCAACAGCAGATGGACGTGCCGCCGGAGGTGCTCGCCTCGCTGCCGTCGCTCGACGAAATCCGCCGCCGCTCCGAAGAAGCCAAAGCCCGCGCCCAAGCTGCTCTCGACGCCGCGTCGCGCACGGCCGCGGAATCCGCAACCAAGCCCGATGCCAGTGTGCCCTCTTCCCTCGCCCCTCGTCCCTCGCCCCTCGCGCCTCAATGATTGCCAGTTTCACCAAACGCATGCTCACCGAGCCCGACAAACGGGCGTTGTGGAAGTTCGTGTACAACTTCGGTTTCAAGGGCATGCTTTCCGTGCAGCGCTACAAGCGGCGATTGCGGCAAGGCCTGCACTTCCCGCCGTTTCTGTTCATTTCGATTCTCAACAGTTGCCAGCTCCGCTGCCAAGGCTGTTGGGTCGATGTGGCCGCCCCGCGGCAAATGATCGATGCCGACGCGATGAACCGCATCATTCTCGACGCCAAGAAACATGGCAACAGCTACTTCGGCATCCTCGGCGGCGAGCCGTTCATGCACCCGCAATTGCTCGAAATCCTCGCCGCCCATCCCGATTGCTATTTTCAAATTTTCACCAACGGGCATTTGATCACCGACGAAGTCGCCCGCGAGCTGCGCCGCATCGGCAACGCCAGCCCGCTGGTGAGCATCGAGGGGAAGGAGATCGTCAGCGACGAGCGCCGCGGACGAACGGGCGTGTTGAGCCAGTCGCTTGCCGGCATCGAAGCATGCGTGCGCAATCGGTTGATCGTCGGCGTGGCCACGAGCGTTTGCCAATCGAATATCAACGAGTTGGCGAACGAAGCATGGCTGCGGCGGCTGATCGAGATGGGGGTGCACTACGCATGGTTTCATACGTATCGCGTGGTCGGCCCGAAGCCGGCGCCCGAATTGGCGCTGCGGCCCGAGCAAGTGCTCGATTTGCGGCGGTTCATCGTCCGCATGCGAGCCCGGCTGCCGATCGCCATTGTCGATGCCTATTGGGACGACCGCGGCGAAGCGCTTTGCCCGATGGCCACGGGCGTGAGCCATCATATCGGTCCGTCGGGGGCGATCGAGCCTTGCCCGATCATTCAATTTGCCACGGAGACGATTCACGACGGGCCGAGCGTGTATGAATTGATGAACGGCTCCAATTTTCTCAAAGATTTTCGCGAAACGGCGGCGAAGGCCACGCGCGGGTGCGTGGTTTTGGAGCGGCCCGACCTGGTGCGCGAGATCGTCGAGCGGCACAAAGCGTTCGACACGACGCAGCGCGGCACCGCAATGGCCGAACTAAATGCGCTCCAACCGCGCAGCAGCCAGCACAATCCCGGCAATGAAATCCCCGAAGAACACTGGGCCTACCGCTTCGCCAAAAAGCATTGGTTTTTTGGATTTGGGGCGTATTCGTGAAAGAGGAATGCGGCGGCCCTCCGTCGCTGTTACATCGCGACGCTGCACTGCCATTCCCCGTCACCATGAGCAGCCTCCTCAGCGTCGTAGCTGCGGCACATTTCGCCCGATAGCTCACGCAACGCTACTTCAGGAATATCCTCGGCTGCGGCTGTGCGGCGCAAGATGGCCACGGCGACTTCGTGCTGATCGGCAGCAGGAAGTGCGTCGAAAACCTTCAGCAAATCTTGCGCGGCTGACATCACAAGAAAAGCTCCTGAAAACGTTTAGGGGCGGAAGCTCACTTGCCGGCGATTGGGAAAGCCGAGTGCGTCGCGAATCGCCTTGTCGACCTCAGCAATACTGCGCACGCGTCCGGCGTCGGCATCCTCCACGCCTCGGCGGACCGATTCGATCGTTTCCTCGCGCTCCTGCTCTGCGTGCCGTTGCTCGAGCAATTCCTCAAGGCTGAGCCCCAGGCCTCGCTCGGAGATCGCTCGGGTGGCAAATTGATGAAAACTGTCGATATCGCTTTGGCTGACGATCATTATGGTCTCCTCCATGCACGATTATCGGCAGCGTGGTAGGCTCGCGGCAAGCCGGCCAGCCCGGCTGCCACGTTTGCCGCCGGCGCCGTTTCCTGCCCCGGATGGCTCGTTTCCGCCGCTTTAGTTGGTTATGATATGGGGCTGGCTGATCCCGCCGAATTATCCCGCCCGTCGAATCGCACTCCAAGAGCATCGCGATGCAACTTCCAGTGATCCAGCTTCCGCGGCCGGTGCCGCCGCAGCGCGTTCGCCAGCCGCAAGATAGCATCCCGCAAACGCGCGACCAGCGGGAAGAACTGCACGGCCTCATCGATCGCTATGTCAATCAAATTCAGCCAGTGCCGCCGCTTTCGATCGAAGAATTGCGGCGGCACACTTCGGCGGTGGTCGAGCAGAGCGGCTTGCCGACGAAGTATCACGATTATGTGGCCGTGGTGCTCAATGGCCGGGTGTGGCGCGATTCGCTCGCTTCGGTGCCCTACGAGCGGCGGTTGCTGCTGCTGCCGAAGTGTTTGCGCGTGGAAGACCATTGCCCGGCCCCGTTCGACGATTTTGGGCTGCTCTGCAAGCAATGCGGCCAATGCTCGATTCAAGATCTGCAAAACGAAGCCGAGCGGTTGGGCTACGCCGTGCTCGTGGCCGAGGGCTCGGCCTTGGTGATGGCGCTGATTCAAACAGGCAAGATCGACGCGATCGTGGGCGTGAGCTGCCTCTCGGTGCTTGAAAAGGCGTTTCCCTATATGGAGTCGGCCGCGATTCCCGGCGTCGCCATTCCGCTGTTGCAAGACGATTGCCGCGACACGACGCTCGACATGGAATGGCTGTGGGAGATCATCCATCTCACGAGCGAAGACAAAACCTATCGGCTCGATCTCGACGCGCTGCGCCGCGAGGTCGATGGATGGTTCGAGCCGGAGCCGCTTTCCGGGATCATCGGCGCCGCCACGACCGAAACCGAGCGGATCGCATACGATTGGCTAAGTCGCGCCGGTAAACGCTGGCGGCCGTTTCTCGCCGTCTGTGCCTACAAAGCGATTCGCGAAGAACTCGAAGGGCCGCTACCGGCCGAGTTGCGAAAAATTGCCGTCGCGGTCGAATGTTTCCACAAAGCCTCGCTGATCCACGACGACATCGAAGACGACGATGCGCTACGCTACGGTCAGAAAACGTTGCATGAAGAGCATGGCATGCCGGTGGCGGTGAATGTCGGCGACTTTCTGCTGGGCGAAGGCTATCGCTTGCTGGCCGAATGCAATGCTCCGGCCGAGATTCGCGCGGAGATGTTGAAAGTTGCCGCGGCGGGACATCGCACGTTGTGCCTTGGCCAGGGAGCGGAGCTTTGCTGGGGCCGCTTGCCGCAGCCGCTTTCGTCGCCGCAGGTGTTGGAAATCTTCCGCCAAAAAACGGCGCCCGCCTTCGAAGTGGCCCTGCGACTTGGCGCCGCGCTGGCCGGCGCCGATGCCGAGGTGAACGACGTGCTGGTGCAATACTCGGAATCGCTGGGAATCGCCTATCAAATTCGCGACGACCTCAGCGATCTGACCGCCGGCGACGAGCCCGACGATCTGACGGCCATGCGTCCGACCTTGCCGTTGGCGGTGGCCTACGAACGGACGAAGGGTCCCGAGCGCGAGCTGTTGGCCCAGCTTTGGCGCCGCGCGGCATCGCCGGAAACCGCCGCTGAAGCCCATCGCCTGGTGCGCGATTCGGCAATTGAGGATCGCTGCCGGGGGCTGCTCGAATCGTATAAGGAACAAGCGGTGCGCTCCCTTGCCGAGCTATCGTGTGCCAGCCTGAAGGGGTTGTTGCGACGCGTGATCGGGAAGATTTTTACCGTCGAGGTCAAAGGTTGGTGCAGTGAGTTTGAGACTCGAAATGCTGCAAGTCGCCCGGCTGTCGCCGAAGCTGCTCGGTGATTCGGCCCCGCTGGTGCATGGCTTTCTCGAAAGCCAGCGGAGCGCCAACGGCGGATTCATCGATCGTGGCGGAAGCAGCGATCTCTATTACACCGTGTTCGGCATCGATAGCCTGATCGCACTGCGGGCCGAGTTTCCGGTCGAGCCGCTGGTGGCCTATTTGCATTCGTTCGGCAGCGGCGAATCGCTCGATCTGGTTCACTTGGCATGCCTTGCTCGCGGTTGGAGCGCCATTCCAGCGGCGCTTCGCGCGCAAGCCCCGGTCGATCGCATTCTGGCGATTCTTGAAACGCACCGCGCGGCCGACGGTGGCTATCATCCCAGTCGAGGGGCGGAGCGCGGCACGATTTACGGCTGTTTTCTTGCCTGGGGGGCGTATCAAGATCTGGGCCACCCGATGCCGCAGCCGGAGCGGATTGCCGATTGCCTCGCGCATTTGAAAGCGGCCGACGGTGGATATTCCAATCAAGACGACATGCCGCTCGGCCTCACGCCCCCCACCGCCGCTGCGGCGACGCTGATGCGGCAACTCGGCCGCCCCATCGAGGCGACAACCCAAGCGTGGCTGCTCGCTCGATGCACCGCTGAAGGCGGCTTTTTGGCACATCCCGACGCTCCGCTACCAGATTTGCTATCGACCGCAACGGCTTTGCATGCGCTGGTGGGGATGCATGCCGATTTGGATCCGATCGCGGAGCCGTGCCTCGATTTCGTCGATAGCCTGTGGACCAACCGCGGCTCTTTCTACGGCCATTGGGGCGACGATCAACTAGACTGTGAATACACGTACTACGGCCTGCTGGCCCTCGGGCACCTGAGCTTCTGACTCGATGCGGTTTCAAAACCGCAAGGCGGAGGGGGACAGCCCCCGTTTTTCTCCGAAGACTACGCAAAATGGGGACAGTCCCCCAGCGGTTTTGAAACTGCTTCTCGATGCCGTTCGACGAATCCACCGCCCGAGAGATTCAACAGACACTCGCCGGCGCGCGAGAAACCTTGCTCGCCAACCGCAATAGCCGCGGCTATTGGGACGGCGAATTGGCCACAAGCGCACTGGCGACCGCCACTGCCACCTTCGCCCTGCAAATCGTTAACCGTCGCGACAACAGCTCGAGCCCGAAGCGCCAGCAAGGAACTGCTCTTCCGCGCCCCGCCACCGATCCGTCGCTGGACACTCTCATCCGGCACGGCCACGATTGGCTCGTGCAAACGCAGCGACCCGACGGCGGCTGGGGCGACACAGTCGTGAGCCTGAGCAACATCAGCACCACGGCGCTCTGCTGGGCCACGCTGCTGATCGCGCCGCAAAAGGATCGCAACGAAGCGGCGCTGGCCGGCGCGCGCGATTGGCTGGCTCGGGCCGCGGGCGGGCTAGCGCCAAAGCAGCTTTCAGCGGCGATTGTCCGGCGGTACGGAAAGGATCGCACGTTTTCCGTGCCGATTCTTTCGGTGCTGGCGATGGCCGATGCGTTGGGATCCGGACAAGCGGCGTGGCGGCTGGTGCCGCAATTGCCGTTCGAATTGGCCGCTTGTCCGCGACGTTGGTTCCGCTGGCTGCGCATGCCGGTCGTCAGCTACGCCCTGCCGGCATTGATCGCCATCGGCCAACTGCGGCACCATCAATTGCCGTCGCGAAACATTGCCGCCCGTTTGGCGCGGCGCATCGCCAAGCGGCGCACGCTCAATGTGCTTGATCAAATTCAACCCTCGAACGGCGGATTCTTGGAGGCCACGCCGCTGACCAGCTTCGTTGTCGCCAGCCTCGTCGAAGCCGGTCAATCGCAGCATCCGGTGGTAAGGCGCGGCGTGGAATTCATAGCGGCATCGGTTCGGCCGGATGGCAGTTGGCCAATCGACACCAACCTCGCCACTTGGGTCACGACACTGTCGTGCGTGGCACTTGCGGGCGAAGAATCAAAAGATCCAATTGCCGACGGCGGCGCCACAGCGATCCGCGAGTGGCTGCTGGCCCAACAATACCGCCATCGCCATCCCTATACCGATGCGCCGCCGGGAGGATGGTCGTGGACTGATTTATCCGGCGGAGTCCCCGATGCCGACGACACGCCCGGAGCGCTACTTGCGCTGCGGGCTCTTGCGCCCGATGACCCACGGGTTCGCGAAGCCGCGGCAGCGGCGGTCGGTTGGCTATTGGACCTTCAGAACCGCGACGGCGGGATGCCGACATTTTGTCGCGGCTGGGGCCGCCTGCCGTTCGATCGCAGCGGCGCCGACCTCACGGCCCATGCGCTATTGGCGTGGTTTGCCTGGAAGCCCGACCTGCCCGATCCGCTGCGCAAGCGGCTCGAGCCGGCGATCCGGCGTGCCGTCCGGTATTTGCTCGACGTGCAGCTTCCCGACGGTGCGTGGACACCGCTTTGGTTTGGCAATGAAGCGACCGCCAATGAAGAAAATCCGGTTTATGGCACCACTCGCGTCCTGCGGCTGATCCGCATTACCGAATTGGCCGAATCGGGCGGCTCAAATTGGACGGCCGCATTGGGACGGGCAGCCCGGTGGCTCCTGGCCGCCCAAAACGCCGATGGCGGTTGGGGCGGGGGGACGGGCACGCGCTCGTCAATCGAAGAAACCGCCCTGGCGATCGAGGCGCTTGCCGAAGTAGCGAGAGCGGATCACAGCGGCGACAACCAACCGCTCTCGCCGATCACTCGCGGTATCCACTGGCTGGCTGAAGCCACAAACCACGGCCGACATTTCCCTCCGTCGCCGATCGGCTTCTATTTCGCCAAGCTGTGGTATTTCGAAAAACTGTACCCCGTGATTTACACGGTTCAAGCGCTGTCGGCCGTCCAACGCGCCGCCACGCTGCAAGCGACGGCAGTGCGTGATTAGAATGACGTACGCCGAAGCACGAATGTCAAAGGAAGGCTACAGGCTACAGGCTACAGGCTGCAGGAGGCGCAAGTGTCCGGTCCGCACGTCTTCTTTCCTGTAGCCTGTAGCCTTCAGCCTCTAGCCTATTAGCCATTAGACATTTCCATGCTTGTGTATCTTGATTGCAACGCAACAACGCCGCTCGAACCTCGGGTCCATGAGGCAATGCGGGCGTGCGCCGAGATCGAATTCGGCAACGCGGGCAGTCCGCACGAATTCGGCGAGCGGGCCAAAGCGCTCGTGCACAAGGCCCGCGACCAAATTGGAGCGGTCCTAAATGCTCGGCGGCACGAAGTGATCTTCACGAGCGGGGCGACCGAGAGCAACAATCTGGCATTACTTGGTTTGGCGTCGTACGGCGAACGATCCGGAAGACGACACATCGTTAGCACCCAGATCGAACATTCCTCGGTGCTCGAACCGCTGGCGGCACTCCAGCGGCGCGGCTTCGAATTATCCCTCCTCCCGCCCGCTGTTGGCGGCTGGGTCGATCCGCAGGCGGTTCGCTGCGCCGTTCGCGACGACACACTGCTGGTTTCGGTAATGCAGGTGAACAACGAGACGGGCGTTCGTCAGCCGATCGCCCAAATTGCCCGGCTGCTCGACGATTCGGATGTCTATCTCCACACCGACGCGGCGCAAGGATTCGGCAAAGAACTCGCCCCGCTCCGCGATCGCCGCATCGATCTGATCAGCATCAGTGGCCACAAAATATACGGGCCGAAGGGAATCGGTGCGCTCGTGTTGCGTCGGCGCGAGCGAGAGTTGCCGCCTCTCGAGCCGCTAATGCATGGCGGCGGGCAGGAATTGGGTCTGCGGCCGGGCACGCTGCCGGTTCCGCTCGTGGTCGGATTGGGCCTTGCCGCCGAGGTTGCCATGGACGAGGCCGAACAGCGAGCCGAGCAGTGCCGGAAATTCAAGGAAACGCTGCTCGATGGCTTGGCCCCACTCTGCCCGGCAATCCACGGCGATCCGGCTCGCACGCTGCCGCACACCGTGAACCTTTCATTTCCAGGCGTGGACGCCGAAGAGGTGATTGCGGCATGGCGCGGCTCGGCGGCGGTGTCGAATGGCTCGGCTTGCACTTCGGCGTGCGACACCGCCAGCCACGTTCTGACGGCAATGCATTTGCCGCGAGCACAAGTTGACGGAGCGATTCGCATCTCATGGTGTCATTCGACATCTCTGCCCGACATGCCGCGGCTCATCGCGGCGATCGAACAACACGTGGCGCAGAGTGGGACCCGGGGGTAGGGCTGCCCAGGGGAAGGCCGGGAGGACTGCATTCCAATGGGCAACGTGGTCTGGGCCTTCCCTGGGCTTTGGGAAGATGCTGGCGGTGCTGGCGGGGAAGATTTAGCGATGAAGTAAACCTTGCCGCGTCGAAATAGGAGATAGAGACACAGTCTTGCATCGGCGACTCGCCGAATCCTCTATCGCTCCGCCGTAGGACGCTATCATGCAGAACGTGCGGGACGCGCTGGCTCGGGCTGCCGCGCTCGTCGATGCCGAGCAAATTGCCGAAGCGGAAAAAATTGCCGCGCAGATCGTGCGGCAATTGCCCGATTGCGCTGCGGCGCTGGTGCTATTGGGCATCATCGCGCGAAAAACGGCCAGATCGCAAGATGCAATCGACTGGCTGCGGAAGGCTTGTTGCTGCCGCCCCGGCGATGCGGCGATCCACGCCGAATTCGGACGTGCGCTTGCCGATTGCCGGAGGTTCGACGAGGCGGTTGCCGAATTTCGCCGGGCAATCGAGTTGAATCCGGCCGATGCCGGCGTTTGCCTCAATCTTGGCGCTGCGCTCGGGCAAATGGACGAACCAGGCGAAGCGCTCCCCTGGTGCCGCCGGGCGGTGGAACTCGCGCCCAACGACGCAATTGCCCAATTCAACCGGGGCAACATGGCCCGTGCGTTGGGCCTGCTGGAGGAAGCCACGGCGGCGCTCGCGACGGCCGTTCGACTCGCGCCTGATTTCGCGGCTGCCCACTGGAACCTCGGCTATTGTTACCTGCTGGCAGGGGATTTTCGCCGTGGCTGGGGCGAGCACGAATGGCGCGTGGCAGCAGGGGAAGTTGCAATCGACGATTATCCCCAGCCTCGCTGGAAAGGCGAATCCCTTGAAGGCCGCACGATTCTCATCCACGGCGAACAAGGCATCGGCGACGAAATCTTGTTCGCTTCGTGTCTGCCTGAGGTGATCCAGCGGGCAGCCCATTGCGTGGTCGTTTGCGAGCCTCGGCTTGTGCCCCTATTCCGACGATCGTTTGCTCGGGCCACGGTTTGCGGATTTTCACGGCGGCAGGATCGGCAAGGCGCGCAGCTCGCCGGGGAAATCGCTCGCATCGACGTGCAAATTCCGACTGGCAGCTTGCCGCTTTTCTTGCGGCCGGCGCGAGACAGCTTTCCCTTGCGAGAGCAATTTTTGACCGCCGATCCGGGCCGTGTCGCCGAGTGGCGGCGCCGGCTCGGAGATTTGGGACCGGGATTGAAAATCGGCATCTCATGGCGCACCGGCGGGCAACCTGGCGAACGGCGGATGCGCACCACCGCGCTCGAGCAATGGCGAGGGCTCTTGTCGTTGCCGGGCATTTGCTGGGTGAATTTGCAATATGGCGATTGCGTCGATGAATTGGCGGCGGCGCGGCGCGAGATCGGGGTCGAGATTCACGATTGGCCGGAAGCTGATCCGCTCGTGGAAATGGATGCGTTCGCGGCAAAAGTGGCGGCACTGGATTTGGTTCTGTCGGTCGATAATTCGACGGTGCATCTGAGCGGGGCGCTGGGAGTGCCGACATGGGCATTTTTGCCCCACGTGCCCAGTTGGCGATGGACGATCGCCGACTCGCGAAGCGTGTGGTATCCGAGCCTGCGGCTTTTTCGCCAGACCGAACGCGGCGATTGGAGCGCCCTGTTGGCGCGTGTCGGCCAAATGCTGGCAACGGTGGCGAATTCGGCGGAGCCGGCCGCGGCATTGCAAGCCCTCTTGGAAGAACGAGCCGAGGGGGCGTTGATTCGAGGGCGTGCGTTGGTTTGGAACGTTTGCCGACGATCACCCCTCACCCCCGACCCCTCTCCCACAGAGGGGAGAGGGGGGCGGGAACCGCCGGTTCCGGCTGCGATGTTGCCGGCCGATGGGGCAACGTCGGCCGAGATCGGTTGGGGGCCGACGATTCGCGCGGCCATCGATGCCCACGAGCGGCGCGATTTCGCGACGGCCGAAAGACTGTGCCGCGAGGTGTTGAACCATTCACCCCGGAATGTGCAAGCCACGAATTTGCTCGGCGCGCTTGCCGCGCAAACGGGCCGGCTCGATCTGGCAATTCGCACGCTCGGCCGCGCCGCTGCCTGGGCGGACGACGATCTTATCGTATCGCTCAACATGGCCGGCGCACTGGCCGACTCGGGACACCTCGATCGCGCCATCGACACCTATCGCCGCATCATCCAGCGGCAGGGCCATTCATTCGAGGCTTGGTTGGGTTGCGCAAAAGCCTTGCAAACCGCTGCTCGCCACGACGAAGCGATCGCCGCTGCGCGCCAAGCCCTTCGCATCCGTCCCGATCATCACAAGACATTCAACCTTCTCGGCGTTTGGTGTCTCGCGGCCGGCCGGCTTTCGGAAGCCGAAACGGCGCTGCGTGAAGCGGTGCGCCTGCGGCCCGACTATATGGCCGCGCACAACAATCTCGGCATCGCGATCGAGCAGCAAGGCCGGCTGGAAGACGCCAAAAACTGCTTCGCGAGAGCGTTCGAACTCGATCGGACGTGCCTGCAGGCCGCCAACAATTTCACCTCGGTCAACAACAAGCTCCGTCAACCGGCGATCGTGCCGCTCACCGGACATTAGAGGACTGAATTGATGAAACGCGTCGCTGAAAAGGTGCAACAAGCCATCGATCGGTTGAACGCGCTCGATCTTCCGGCAGCCGAAGCGACGTGCCGCGAAATCTTCGCAATCGAGCCGAAAAATGTCAACGCCCTGCGAATCATGGGCGCCATCGCGCGCGAGCGGAACGAGTTCGAGCGGGCGGTCGAATATTGCCAGGAGGCGGTGCGGCAGGCCGATCGTCTGGCCGCGCTCCACTTCGAATTGGGCGTTACGCTGTTCGCAATGAACCGTTCGCGCGAAGCCTATGCAGCCTATCTGCGGGCGATCGAGCTAGATCCGAACATGTATGCCGCGTATCTCAATATCAGCGCAATCATGGAGCAGCAGGAGCGCTTTGCCGAAGCGCGCGATTGGGCCCTGAAAACGCTCAAAATCAAGCCCGACTATGCCCTCGCCCACTACAATCTGGCAAATTCGCATCGCGAATTGGGCTCGATCGAAGAGGCGATCAAGAGCTATGAGTTGGCCCATCATTTTCGCCCCGACCATCCGAAGACGCTTTGGAATCTGGGAATTTGCCATTTGCTCTTGGGCAACTATCGCGAAGGCTGGCCGCTGTTCGAGTGCCGGCAAGAAGCGGAGGAGGTGATGCTCGATCGCTTTGCCGAGCCGCGCTGGGACGGTTCGCCGCTGGCGGGACGAACGATTTGCGTGCACGCCGAGCAAGGAATCGGCGACGAAATTTTGTTCGCTTCCTGCTTCCCGGATGTGATCGCGATGGCAAGGGGAGCAGGGGCGACGGGCGAGGGGCGAGGGGCGAGGGCGACGTCAGGGGGACAGGCACAATTTGCTTACGGGGCATCGCAAATTGAGCCAGTCCCCGGGCGCTGCGTGTTGGTGTGCGATCCGCGATTGGAGCGGTTGTTTGCCCGCTCGTTTCCGGAGGCGAAAGTGTATCCGCACGTGCGGCGCGCGGATTGGTCGGCGCCGGCGCTGCCGGAGCCGATCGACGTGCAAATTCCGGCCGGCAGCTTACCGCTCTTCTTCCGCAAAAGCCGCCAAGACTTTCCGCGGCGGAAGCGATTCCTGGTGGTCGAGCCATCGCTTGAAGCGATGTGGCGCGAGCGATTCGCCGCCGTCGGAGGCGAGTTGAAAGTCGGCATCTCCTGGCGTGCCGGCGGCAAACCGACCGAACGCCGCAAGCGATCGATCCCGCTCGAGCGATGGGGAGAATTGCTCCAAACGCCCGGCGTGCGATTCGTCAATTTGCAATACGGCGACGCGATTGCCGATCTGGCCACGGCGCGAAGCCGGTTCGGCATCGAGATCCACGATTGGGAAGAGGGCGATCCGCTCGTGGATGTGGACAGCTATGTGGCGAAAATCTCGGCCCTGGATCTCGTGATTTCCGTCGGCAACGCAACCGTGCATATGGCCGGCGCGGTGGGCACCCCGGCCTGGACGCTGCTGCCGGCGCTGCCGTCGTGGCGCTGGATGGCCGATGGCGATGTCAGCCCGTGGTATTGCGGGGTCCGATTGTTTCGGCAAGATCAACGCTGCGAATGGAAGCCGGTGCTCGAGCGAATTGCGCGGCTGCTGCGGGGCGTCGCGAGCTCGGAAGGGGAAAGTGCGGTGGTGAGGTTGGTGCGGGAGTCGGCCCTCGGCGATGTGGAAGCGGCGGCGGTGGAACAATGGCGGGATGCGGTAGAGCGATGCGCGAAATCGCAAGCGAACTGCGATGCTGCGCGGCACGATGATGCGAATGGTACAGACCAAGATGATCGTCGCGGCGAACGTTGGTTGGAGGCGACGGAATTGGTCGGGCACGAGATTCTGGCGGTGGTCGATCAATTGATTATCGATGGACGGATCGCCGAGCAGTTGGGCGATCTGGCTCGCGCGGAAGGTTGCTATCGGGAGGTGTTGCAATTGGCGCCGCGGCATGTGAAAGCGCTGTGCGGCTTGGGGATTGTCGCACGGAAAACGCACCACAGCGAATTGGCGATTCGCTGCTTTCGCCGCGCGCTGGCGGTCGCCGAGCCGGCGGCGGACAATCATCTTCATCTGGCCGATGCCCTGCTCGATGCCGGCCGGTTGGACGAAGCCGTGTCGGGCTATCAACGGGCCCTCGATCTCGATCCATCGCATTTGGGGGCACAATTGCAGATCGGCCGCGTGTTGCGGCAGGCCGGACGCAACGAAGAGGCCGCCGCGCATTTGCGAAACGTCGTGGCGTTCGATCCGCAGAACCACGACGCGCTGATTGAACTCGGCCGCGCATTGGCGGCCAGTTGCCTCATTGACGAGGCGATTGATTGCTTTCGACAAGCGTTGCGGCTCGACAGTGATTCGATCGGCGCGCTCGAGGCGATGGGCCTGGCGTACCTCGAAGATCATTGCTACGCCGACGCCGAAGAGAGCTTCCGTAAAGCGATCGGAGCGGCGCCTGGTCGAGCCGAATCCTATTTTCAACTTGCCAAGTCGCTCGAGGCGCAAGGCCGAATGGCCGACGCGGCGACGGCGCTCGAGCAAGCCGCGGCGCTCGATCCGCGAGCGGAAGGGCCGTTGTTGCGATTGGCGCTCGTGCGGCGAGAGCAAGGGAATTTGGCCGCGGCGGCCGAACTGCTGCGCCGGGCGGTGGCCCTCAAACCCAACGACGCGAATCTGCTGAATTCGTTCGGCGTCGTCGAACGCGAACAAGGGCACACGGCCGAGGCACTGCGCTCATTCGATCGTGCTTTGCAGCTTCGACCCGATCATGCCGAAGCGCATTTCAACCATGGGCTGGTGCTGTTGCAAGCGGGTCGGCTGGCGGCTGGCTGGCTGGAATTCGAATGGCGCGGGCGGAACGGACAATCGGCCGGGCAAAATGCGTTCGGGCTGCCACGCTGGACGGGCGATTCGCTCGCCGGCCGCACGATTCTCATCCACGGCGAACAATCGCCGGCCGACGAGGTGATGTTTGCAAGTTGCTACGAAGAGGTGATGGCGCAGGCGGCCGGGTGCCTCCTTCTCTGCGATCCGCGGCTCGAGCGGCTTTTCCGGCGATCGTTTCCGACGGCGCGTGTATATCCGCTCGTGCGCGGCGGCGAGGGGCAGTGGCAACTCCCGGCAGGTGTGCGATGCAATGTGCAAATTCCGGCCGGAAGTTTGCCGCTGTATTTGCGCACGTCGGCATCGAGCTTCCCGAAACCGCATCATTTCCTTGTCGCCGACGCCGCTCGGGTCGCATTGTGGAAGCAACGCTACGCGACGACCGGCGAAGGACTCAAAGTCGGCTTGGCCTGGCACGATGGCGGAAATAGCCTTCTGGGGCGCGCAGCCGTAAATGGAAAGACAAAACAGCACGTGATCGGCCAGCAGCTTGGCATCGATCTGGCCCAGTGGCGGTCGCTCGTGGAATGGAGCGGGGCGATCGCCAATCGCGTGCAATGGATCAATCTGCAAGATGGGGCTGCCGCAAAGGCCGAACGGATCGCATTGGAAGGCGAATTGGATATCGCAATCCACGATTGGCCGGCGGCGCAAGGGCAATACGACCTCGACGACATGGCAGCGCGAATTGCGGCACTCGACCTGGTGATCTCGGCCGATAGCCTGCCGACACACTTGGCCGGCAGCCTGGGCGCGCCCGCGTGGGCGGTCGTGCGACAGGCGGACGGGTGGCGATGGCTCGCCCAGGGCGACGCGACGCTGTGGTATCCCAGTGTTCGTTTGCTTTCCGCGGCCGAAAGTGCCGCGTCAGAAAGTGCTGCGGCCGAAGGCGCCGCAACGCAGGCCGACGGTTCAACCGGCCTGAATAATCCGATGGAACGTCTGCGCGAAGAATTGCTCAAGCGATGGGACTCGCCGGCCGAAGAACAGCCGATGCGAAGCGTGGCGCCGCCGCACTGGCGCCAGCGCCCGGCGGAACCGAAGCCTACCGTTGGTCAGTGACAAAGAACCTTTGAAAATGACGAATCCCGAATGACGAATCCCGAAGGAATGACTGTATGACGAATGCCTGACGACGCTCGCCGTCGCCCGTTTCGTCGTTCGTGCTTCGTCATTCTTTGGTCATTCGAACTTCGTCATTCGTCATTCTCCACCCTATGTCGCAAATTCAATCCAGCGTCGGCCTCGTAACCGGCTTTCCGATTGCGGCGACCGTGCAGAAGCTCATGGCCTTGAACCAGGAGCCCGTGACGGCGCTGCAGAATCAGGATACGACGTATCAGAATCAAGAGACCGCGATCGAGCAGTTGCAAGCACTGCTCTCGTCGTTGGAGGTGAGCACCAACGCGCTCGGGCAAAGTTCGCTTTACTCGCAAACCAATATCACGAGCAGCAATTCCTCGGTCCTGACTGCCGCGACGAATCCCAATTCGACGGCGACGCCCGCACTCGGCAATTTCGAATACACGGCCCTGCAACAAGCCCAGGCCCAGCAGTTGGAAAGCAGCGGCCTGGCGAGCGACAACACGGCGCTCGGAGCCGGTTCGCTCTCGTTCCGCTACGGCCCGACGATCGATCAACCGGTGAGCGTCGATCTATTGAATGGCGGACAAGGCATTTCGCCGGGCTCAATCGAAATCACCGGCCGCAACGGCGTCAGCGACACGATCAATCTTTCGAGCGCTCAGACGATCGGCGACGTGGTGAATGCGATCAATTCGGCCTCCGGCTTGCAGGTCGTCGCCAGCGTCAACGGAGACCATTTGCAATTGTCCGATGTCAGTGGCTCGAGCGCCAATAATCTGCAGATCAGCGAGGTCGCCGGTGGAACCACCGCCGCGTCGCTCGGGCTGGCAAATATCAATTCGTCGTCGTCGACCGTCGAAGGCTCGAATATCCTCAGCCTGTTCGACGGCCTGCCGACCAGCGAATTGAACTCCGGCAACGGAGTGCAATTCGATTCGTATCTGCCCGACGTTCAGGTCCAATTGAGCGATGGCAGCACGGTCGACGTGACACTCCACCAACAGGCTACGACCGGCACCTTTGGTACCGCGACTACCGATGCCGCCAACGGCGTCAACGCCAGCCTGCTCTTCACCGCCAAGCAAGCCGGCAGCAATCTGACGGGCGTGACGATCAATTTCGTGGATAATTCGTCGATCACTCCGGGCAATGAAACGGCCAATTACGATTCGACGACCAAAACGCTCACCTTCGATATCGATCAAGGCCAGACGACCGCCAACGACCTCATCAACGCGCTCAACGCAAGCCCCACTGCGTCGGCATTGTTCTCGGCCACCACTGCGTCAGGCGGCAACGGCACCGGGTTGGTCACGATTTCCGACGTCGGTCTGACGGCCGGCCCTAAGGCCACCGCCACCACCGACGCCGCCAACGGCTCCGATGCGGCGTTGCAATTCACGGCCGTGAGCGGCGGCCCGAACTACGACGGGGTGCAGGTCGAATTCGAAGACAATCCGTCGATCACCGCCGGCAATGAGACCGTCGCCTACGACACGAGCGACCCCAGCAGCCCAAAACTCGTATTTCAGATCGCCCAGGGCCAGACGACCGCCAGCGACATCGTAAATGCACTGGCGAAGAATTCATCGATCAGCCAGTTGTTCACCGCATCGCTCCCGTCCGGCGACGACGGCTCAGGCCTGATCAGCACCAGCGACACCGCCACCACCGACGGCGGCGAGATCGTCGAGCCGGTGGCCTCCGACGCTCCGACCACGATCGGCGACATTCTGAACGCCTTCAATTCGGCCGATCCGGGCAAACTCTCGGCTCAGATCTCGTCGAACGGCCAGGGCATCCAGCTCATCGACAATAGCGGCGGCAGCGGCGCGTTTTCAATCTCCGACATCAACGGATCGCAAGCCGTCGAGGGGCTCGGCCTAAATGCTTCCGCCTCGGGCAACACGATCAGCGGCAATCCCTTGTTCGCCGGTCTGAGCGGCACGCTCTTGAGCAACCTCAATGGCGGCAATGGCGTCGGCACGCTGGGATCAATCGACATCACCGACCGCGCCGGAAACAGCACGGCCGTCAATCTCTCGAGCGCGCTGAGCGTCGACGACGTGATCAACGACATCAACACCGCCGCTGCCGGCGCCGGCGTCGGCATCACGGCCAGCGTCAATCAGGCCGGTAACGGCATCCAGCTTACCGACACCACGGGTTCGACGGCGCGCAACTTGATCGTCGCCGACGCCGATTCCAGCGACACCGCCGAAGCCCTGGGCATCGCGGTCAACGCCGCGGAAAGCAGCGTCAACAGCGGCGATCTGCATTTGCAAAGCGTCAGCGAGAATACAACGCTCGCCTCGTACAACGGCGGCGGCGGAGTCGCCCAAGGTTCATTTACCATCACCGGCACCAACGGCCAGTCCGCCACGATCAACGTCAGCAGCTCGTTCAACACCATCGGCGACGTCATTAACGCCATCAATCAAGCCAATGTCGGCGTGACGGCCAAAATCAATTCGGCCGGCGATGGCATCGAGCTCGTCGATACGGCTCACGGCAGCGGCACGCTCTCGGTCACCGCCGGCGGCACCACGACCGCCGCGGACCTGCACCTGACGAATACTCCGACCACCGCCACAATCGGCGGCCAGTCCACGCAAATCATCAATGGCTCGACCACCGAAACGGTCAACATCACCTCGTCCGACACGCTGCAAACGTTGATCAGCAAGATCAACAGCGCGAATGCGGGCGTCCAGGCGTCGGAGGTGAACACCGGATCGGAGATCAATCCCTATCGCCTCGTGTTCACTGCAGATCAGGGCGGAACCGCCGGCAACCTGCAATTCGACACCTCGAATTCGCCCATCTCGCTGACGCAAACGACCGCCGGGCAAGATGCCCTGCTGCTGGTGGGGTCGGGCAACTCGGGCTTCGTCGCATCGTCGCCCACCGACACATTCAGCAATGTGCTCGCCGGCGCCAATTTGACGCTCACCGGCACGTCGACCACTCCGGTTTCACTCACCGTCGCGCAGGATCCTTCGTCGCTGGCAACGGCGATTCAATCGGTTGTCACCGGCTATAACTCGATCATCTCGAATATCAGTTCGGCCACGGCGTATAACACGACCACCGACACCGGCGCCGTGCTCGAGGGCAACACGGCCGTGCTGCAAGTGCAAACCGCGCTTTCGAATCTGATTTCCGGGCAACTGGCGGGCAACACCGGCAGTCAGGTCCAATCGCTTGCCGACTTGGGAATCACAGTCAACCAGGATGGCTCGCTGTCGCTCAATAGCACGACGCTGAGCAATTTGCTGGCCTCCGATTCGCAGGCGGTGCAGCAGTTTCTTGCCACGGCAAATACCGGCCTTTCGGCGCAATTCCAGACCGCACTGGCGCAATTATCCGGTCCCACGAATTCGCTGTTGACCAACTCCGCCAGCGCGCTGAACACGGAGATTACCGACAATCAAACGCAAATCACGCAGATGAACGCTCAACTCACGGTCGAGCAAAATGAACTCACCGCACAGTTCGACCAGATGGAACTCACGGTAGAGCAATTGCAGAGCAATTTGAGCGCGATTTCTTCGATTCAGCCGTTCGCCACGATCGGCGGCGGCGATGCAACGCAGTCCCTTGATAGCACCTCCGGCGACACCCTCAGCAGCGACCTGAGTGATCTCAGCAACAACATCGGTAGTGGATTCGGCTAAAACAGGCTGAAGGTTTGAGGTGTAGGATCGTCGCCCGGAGGAACATTTCTCGGGCTTTTGTTGATCGCACGAAGAAGGGCAACCCAGATGACTCCCGCTGCCAACGACGAATATCTCTCGACCGAAGTGCTCACTGCCTCACCGCAGAAATTGCAACTCATGCTGATCGATGCCGCCATCCGCTCGGCCAGCCGGGCGCAATCGCTGTGGACCGGCGAACGCACCGAAGCCGTCTCCCGTTCGGTAATTTATTGTCAGGCGATTGTTGCCCAATTGATCGCCGGCTTGGTGCCGAATCACGAATCTCCCTTGGTGCAACGCATTCTCGCGGTCTACGAGTTCGTCCATCGCACGCTGGTGACCGTGCAACGCAGGCGCGATCGAAGCGGGCTTGCCGACGTGCTGGCCGTGTTGGAAATCGAACGTGAAACATGGCGGCAGGTGTGCGAGCAGCTCGATTTGCGAATTGATACGGAAGAATCGCTGCGTGGCCCTCACGCGGCGTTGTCTGAGGAAGCACGAGAACTGCACGGCGAGTTTGCCAGCGGCATCTCATTCGAGGCGTAAGTATTTGGCGCGGGGGCCCTCGCAATTCGGTCCACGTGCAGGCGTGCTACCACCCGCATGCCGGGCCCTCAAATTTTCCGCAATCCGCCTGATTGGTTCTTTTTTCTAAATCGGGCTGGCTAGTGGCTCCGAAAATACATCTGTAGCGCCGCGATTTTCGAACGGGCCGTGCCGTTGCGACGCCACGCATGTCTAGCTCCCCTTGGTTGCGCTCTTTTCGCAAACCGACTCACCTCGCCAATCCTTTCGTCCCTCGCAAGGAATCAATGCCATGCTGCGGATTTTCATCGGATGGGATTCTCGCTTTCCCGAGCCGGCTGATGTGCTCAGCTACAGCCTCGTCAAGCATTCTTCGATCCAACTGGAAATTCGCTACCTGAAGCTCGACGAACTGGGTTTGAAGCGCCAGCATGATCCGCTCGCCTCGACCGAGTTCACCTATAGCCGGTTCCTTGTGCCGCATCTGTGCAACTTCCACGGCAAAGCCCTGTTTCTTGATAACGACATGCTGTGCCTGGGCGATGTGCGCGAAATCGCCGACCTCGACATGGGCCCGTATGCATTGCGCGTCGTTCAGCACGACTATCAGCCAACCAACAGCGTGAAGATGTATGGCTGCCCGCAAACGAGCTATCCGCGGAAAAATTGGTCGAGCATGATGCTGATGGATTGCGGCAAGCTGAAGCTGTGGACGAAAGAAGTCGTCGAATCAAAAACCGGCGCCTATCTGCATCGGTTTCAAGACATTTCCGACGCCCAAATCGGCGAGCTGCCGCGAACCTGGAACGTTCTCGACACGATGGACGATTCGACGAAATTAATCCACTACACCAATGGCGGTCCGTGGTTCAAAGAATATTGCGACCATCCGTTTGCCGGCGTGTGGTGTCGCTATCGTGATGAAATGCGAACGATCGCCCGCCGCAGCCCGCCGGTGCCGCATGTCAGCCTGTCGCCCATTGCGGCAGCCACCATGGCGCCGGTGAACCGTTAGGTTCGACGGCTTAAGCCGCAGCGGCGACGCGCGAAACCGCAAGCGAGCCTCCATGCCGCGTGGGAAGAAGCTCGCTTGCGGTTTCGCGCGTGGAAAACACGTAATGCAGCCACCACCTAGCCGACTAAGTTCGAGTCGAACACGCGAACTTTCTTCCAGTTGGCTTTGCATTCATCGATGAATTTCAGGTGCCGCGGCGCCGTTTGATAGGCGTCGTGAGCGGCGCGCGTTTCAAAGACGATGTGCAGCGCGACGTCGAAATCGCGATCGTTCACGTCGCGGGCAAGATCCGCGGGCGTGCCCACCGAAAACGACACCTCGCCCGGATGACCGGTGAGGTATCTCTGACAGGCGTCGGCGAGCTGTTGCCGAGCCGCGGCCGATGAGTCTTTGAGGGCAAAGAACACGATATGGGCCAATCTCGGTCCGCCGCTCACCGTTGCCATGGTCGCTTCGCTCGTGGGTTAAATGATCCGGGCCAGTTCTTGCCGCCACGGGGCGGCAAGCCCACGATCATATCCGCCCGAACAAAACAAGCAACAGAACGATCAACAGCACCAAGCCGATCCCGCCGCCGGGATAGTAGCCCCAATTGTGGCTATACGGCCAAACTGGAACCGAGCCCACCAACAGCAGCACCAACACGATCAACAGAAGCAGACCCATAAAGAGCCTCCCGATCAAGAGAAAGAAGCTGTGTTGGGCATTCGAGCAGTGCATCTCGCGTGCCGTTTGTTCGACTGCGAAGTTTTGTCGCGTTTTGCCCTTGGTTACTGCTTGACCGGCCGGCGTTACCTCTCGACTTGCCTAATTGGTCAAGTTCTATTTGCTCGCCACGGTTGGCGACTCTCCACACTGGTCGCCCGCCTTGCGTTCACCGCTCAACAACGGTTCGCGGAATCCGATTCGCCCCGCTCCGTTGCAACCGCCCCGGCTGGGCCGTACCATAGCGCGGAGCTCGGCGGATCGGCCGAAAACGCAAAACACGCGCATTATTGGGAGAGACCGTCATGACCAAGTTCCTCGCATCCGTGGCCTTGCTGGCCGTGCTTCTCGGCGGAATCGCAAGGGCCGACGAGCCGGCCGCGAAGCCGACCGACCCATCGCGTGGCAAGTCGACTGCCGAGGCAAGCTCTGATGCGAGCTCCGATCCAGCCGCCATCCTGGATACTGCGATCAAGGCCCAAGGCGGCGAAGAGAAACTCGCGAAGGTCGTCGGCCTGTATTTCAAGATGAAGGGCACGTCCTACGATGGCGACGCCAAAGCGCCCTTCGCCTACGAAATGTACATCGCGCCCGACAAGATCCGCACTGTGTCGCTCGATGAGGATGGCCAAGTGTCCGATATCGAGGTCGTCAATGGCAAGCAAGGCTGGGACAAAGACGATGAAGACGAGGCCAGCGGTCTGAGCGCCCAGTCGATCGCTGCCGAGCACGACGTGATCTATGAAAACTTCGCGACAATGCTCGTGCCTTTGAAGGCGAAAGTCTATCGCCTGACGTCGATCCCCGACACGGAGGTGGCGGGCCACACGGCCGTCGGCATCCTCGTGCGCCGCGACAAACACCCCGATCTGAAAATGTATTTCGATAAAGACACCCACTTGCTGGCCAAGCTGCAATGCAAGATCAAAGATGCCGACGAAGACACGGCAACCGAACACGATCAGGAAATCATCTATTCCGACTATCGCGAAGTTCAAGGCACGAAGCAGCCGTTCAAATTCGAACAGCTTTGGGACGGCACGAAAGTGGCCGACTGCGTGATCCTGGCGCAAAAACTGTTCGAAAAGCAGCTCGACGCGAAGTTGTTTCAAAAGCCTTGAGCGGGCGTAGGATTGGTTGACGAATCGGCAAGGCGAATGCGTGGTGGCTGTTCCCCTCGCTGACGCTGCGGCTAGAGTGGACTGTGCCCGCACAAAATGGCCTGGACGACAAGAACACACTAGCCCGAAGCGTTAGCGAGGACGGCGGACCAAATCGCTCCGCCAGTTGATTCAGCAGTCATCCTAATCGGTTTTGCGACCGCTCACCTCCGTTTTCGCAACCGCAAGAGGGCCGCGCATGAAAGCCATGCTGCTCGAACAGCCGCGGCAACCGTTGCGGTTTGCCGACGTTGCGACGCCCACCAGTTCGCCGGGCAAGCTGCTCATCCGTGTCCGCGCCTGCGGCGTTTGCCGCACCGATTTGCACGTCGTCGACGGCGAACTGACGCAGCCGAAGTTCCCGCTCGTTCCGGGTCATGAGGTGGTCGGCATTGTCGAAGCAATTGGCGATGGCGTGCAAGGGTTTTCGGTTGGGGCGCGAGTCGGGGTGCCCTGGCTCGGATGGACCTGTGGCCAATGCCCCTATTGCCGCGCCGGAAAAGAAAATCTTTGCGACAATGCACGCTTTACTGGCTATCAATTGGATGGGGGCTACGCCGACTACGTTCTGTCCGATGCCCGCTATTGCTTCCCGATTCCCGAGCGATTTAGCGATGTCGAAGCAGCGCCGCTATTGTGCGCCGGCCTGATCGGTTATCGCTCGCTACGGCTGGCTGGCGACGGACGCAAGCTTGGCTTTTATGGCTTCGGGGCGGCTGGCCACATCGTCGCGCAAGTGGCCGCATTTCAGAAGCGCGAAGTGTATGCCTTCGTGCGCCCGGGCGACCGTGCAGGCGAGAATTTTGCCCGGCAACTCGGCGCTGTTTGGGCCGGCCCATCGGATCAATTGCCGCCGGTGGAGCTCGATGCGGCGATTATTTTCGCCCCAGTCGGACCGCTGGTTCCAACCGCATTGCGCGCTGTGCGTAAAGGGGGCATCGTGGTCTGCGCGGGCATCCACATGAGCGACATTCCCTCGTTTCCCTACGAGATTCTTTGGGGAGAACGGATGGTCCGCTCCGTCGCCAATCTGACGCGCCAAGACGGCGTCGAATTCATGAAAATCGCCGGCGAAATTCCGCTCCGAATCGAAACCCAGCCTTTTCCGCTCTCAAGCGCCAACGAAGCCCTCGCCGCGCTTCGCGCAGGGAAAGTCCACGGAGCCGCCGTGCTCGTCGTGGAGTAAGCGTATCGCTCGACAATCGCACGCGGCATATAAATGGAACATGATGAGCACACTTGCCAGGCTTTCCGTTCCCGAATACGAGAGGATCGTCGCCACCGGCGTTTTCGACGGGAAGAACAAGCGCCGGATCGAACTGATTTGGGGAGAATTGCGCCTGATGAACCCAATCGGTTCGGAGCACGCGATGGCCGTCGATTAGCTGAACGCCTGGAGCTTCGCCGCGACGCCTCGAGCGTCGGTTTGGATTCGAGTTCAGAATCCGGTCGCATTCCTCGACCAAGATAGCGAACCGGAGCCCGACATCGTTTGGGCAGCCGCGCAGGATTATGGCCCGCACCATCCGACGGCCGACGAAGTTCTCTTGCTGATCGAAGTGGCAGAAGGCAGTCTCGACTTCGACCGCGGCGAAAAGGCCCAGCTCTATGCTGCCGCTCGCATACTCGACTACTGGATCGTGAATCTCGTCGACCGCACGGTCGAAGTGCATCGCGATCCGCGCGATGGCCGTTATTTTAGCATCCAATCATTCGGCCCGGGAGCCACGGTTGCGCCGATCGCCGTGCCAGAATCACAATTGGACGTGACGGCGCTATTCGCAGGTCCGAGTCGATTGCCGCCGAATCGATTGCCGCCGGATCAGACAGCGGTGTAGATCGGCTTCAGCTCTTCAGTTTGACGCCACATTTGTTGCCGCGGGAATTTCGGCTCTTGGCGTGCCGATCAAACCAGACACCTGCGGGAAGCGCGCGAGCCATCCGGCGGTGCAAGCGATGAAATTGGTCGGGGCGGGGGCGGTTTCCGGATATTGCAGTCGGTTGGTCGCCGGATTGTAAACAAAAAGCTGATAGCCGCGGGCTTCGAGCCATGCGGCGACGGTGCCGGAGCCAATGTTGCGCTCGATCATCAGTAGCGGCTCGCTCCGGTCGAGCGTGGCTTCGAGGCCTTGCAGCACGTCGAGTTCCAAACCTTCGACGTCGATCTTGATCACGACCGGGCGGAATCGCAGGTCGTCGCCGCGGCAGATTTCAATCGGCACTTCCGTGATATTAAATGGGCGCCCCAATTCGCGCTCGATCGATGGCCGACTGCGCTCCAACAGTTGCCGATCGGCAGTGGCCCAAGGGGTATGCGGCGTCGGTCCGACCGTGGGCACGTAGAGCGTCGTGCGCCGATTCGTGCTGCCCAGGCCGTGCATGCGGTAGCGGAATGTGCGGCCCAACAGCCGACGAGTAAACCTCAGATCGGACTCCAGCAGGCGATTCGGCTCGAACGACAAGATATCGAGCGAGCGATTGAACATGCGCAACGACCGGGCCGATTGCCCGGAGTTGGCCCCTACGTCGAGAAACAATCCGCGGGTTCCCTCGAGCGCTGCGAAGATGTGGAAATCGGGCTCGTGCGGGATTCGCAGGCGAAAGGTGAGCTGGCCGTAGGCCCGGCGGGCAAGTGCGTACAAACCGGGCTGGCGGCGCAGCAGCGATTGGATCAATGAACGCGCCCCGAGCAGCAGCGGCGATGATCGGACGGCGCGACGATCGCGCGGCGTTGGCTCGGCAACCTCTTTCACCGGATCCAATTTCGCCGTCATCGACATCTGGCCCCGGGACTCGGAGCCCGCCGCGCTAGCAAGGGATTCACGTTGCGTCGAAATCTGCCGTTTGCCCGCCGCGACCGGCGCCAGTCCGCTCGCCAAGCCGGCCAAAAGGAAAACGATCGAGTTGTCGATCGACGTGTAGCTCACTTCGTGAAACATCATCTGCGTGCAATACGTCGCCAATGCGGCGAGCAGCAGAATGCCGTGCGCCCGGACCCACGGCGGCAGGCCATCGCGCGCGAGCCGCCAGCCGAGCCGAATCCAGCAAGCGAGCACAGCGAGAAACAAGCTCAATCCGATGAGGCCGGTTTCGGTCAGCAGGCTGAGGTAGGTGTTGTGATGGACGTAGTCGCGAATCTCTTCGAGCTTCAGCGGCGTGCGGCGGTCGCTCAGGTAGGGAAGTTTTTCGTCGTAAAAGTGGCCGAAGCCGCAGCCCCAGATCGGGCGATCCCAAAACATTTGCCACGAAACGTAGGCAAACGATTCTCGCATCGTGGCCGAGTCGGCCGCCTCCGTGGCGCTTCCCTCGCGCTGCAAATCGGTGAGCTTGTCGAGATTCATCACGGCGGCGAGGAGCATGATCGCTGCCAAGCCGCCGACGATCGCCGTTCGCCACACGCCGCGGAGCGTCAACCACAGGAACACGAAGATTGCCAGCGATGTGCCGATCCAAATGCTCCGCGTGTAACTGAAATAGATCGCCGTCAGTTGCAGCGGCACGACGGCGAACCAAAACAATTGCCCGATCCGATTCCAACGATAGCGCCAAACGAAACCGGCCAGCATGGTGATGCCCAGGCAAAGGCCGTAGCTGACCGCTTGGACCATCGGCCCGCGGGCCCGGCCGTAGTGCAAGCCGACAGTGGGATCCGCGATGTAACGCGGGAAAACGAAGGCCCATTGATGGGCGGCTTCGAGCAATCCAGTCGCGGCGAGATAAAGCCCAAAAAAGGCGAGCATCCCATGGGCCGTGCCGATCTGGCGAGCCCCGAGCCGCGATTGCCGGACGACCCAATAGATGAGTGCGGGAAACCAATAGCCGACCATTAGTCGCCACAGCGGCGACACCTCGGTGGGCGGCAAATCTCGCCATCGATGCGTGAAGCAACTCACCGTGAGCACGGTCAGAAAGATCAACAGGAGCTTATCCGCGAAGGCCAGCGGTTTTGGATCGGTGCGGCCAAGGGCGCGCTGGGCGACATAAACGCCCGCCAGCAACACGATGACCAGCCGATCGATCGTCAGTGGCAATGGTCCGATGCTCGACTGCCAAAATGGATAGCCCAAGCAGCAGGTGGCGAGGCAAAAACCGAGGCAGCCAGCCACGAGCGAACCCCGCAGCGCGAAGTACACCAGCCATACGGAGATGGCCGCGGCGGCGATGAGCTCGAGCAATTCCATCGTGGTATCGGCCGTGGGATTAAGCTAGTCCGCGCGCTTGATTTGGTGCCGGAACACTGGCGGAACCAGTGGCACACCTTGGGCTTGGCCGTTCTCACCCGGCCAGGTTCGCGGTTTAGTGCGTCTCTTGCGACGATTGCAATTTGGTCAACGCTTGCCGGAACGATAGGCCATTCGTTTCGACATCGCCGTGTAGCTCGACACCGCTATCGGCCGAGCCGCCATTGGTCGCGGGCTGGACGAGCTTTGCGCCGTTGCTAGACGCCTTGCTCTGCGGTGGAAAGCTGCCGGGCAACTGAGTTTCGCCAACGGATCGAGCCTCTTCGGCATCGATCGGGGGATGACCGTTTTGCTTGATTTCATGGACCAGCGGATCCGCCGAGCGCGGCGCTAGCGGCGGGACGGTCAGGAACAGTAGTCCCAAGCCGATAATCAATCCGCCGACTGCACCACCTGCGGCAATCACGCTGCGGCTCGGGCCGATCGGATAGGCGCCGGTGTCGGGCGTGTCGATGCGGCTGAGCAAACTAGCCGTGTGAGCCGCGGCTTGGCTGGCCCGCGCCTCGGCCAACTGTCCTTCGGCGGTTTTGAGCGTATCGGTGCGAAGGTGAACTTCGGCGGCGGCATTCGCATAGTCGGCACGGATGTCGGCAAGATGATCGAGCCGCTTGCGCGCGTCGGCGATCTGCGATTCCAGCGCGGTCTCGCGCTGCGTGGCCAGACTCAACTCCACCTCGATCCCCTGCGTGGCGCCTTCCAACTCATCATGAAGTTGTTCGCCGATTGCCGTTTCGGCCGCTTTGGCGTTGACCACCAGCGGATGCGTGTCCGACATCGACCCGACGAGTTGCGATGTATGCAATTCGGCATCGACCAGCCCATCCTTCAAGCGCTTGAGTTCGGGCTGCGAATCGAGCAGTCGCGAAGGCGTTGCCGCCAAGGCGTGCGGATCGTGTCTCGCGGCCTCCAGTAGCTTGAGCAGCGATTGATTCGATTCCACCGCAATTCGTGCCGCGCGCAATTCAACTTCCATTTCGGTGATCGAATGGCGGAGCGGGCTGTCGCCGGTGGGTGTGTCGAGCATCGTTCGCAGTTCACCAAGATCACTGCCGGCTTTCGCATCCATTCGGGCGAGCTTGATCGTGGCGGCTTCGAGATCGTTCTGTGAGATCGCGACGGTTTTGTCGAGTTCTTCGACGAGGCTGTGTGCTTTGGCGTCGCGCAGGTCCTCGAATCGCTTCTTGAGCTGGTCGCACAATGCAGAAGCTAAGGCGACGGCCCGTTTGCGATCCGTGCTTTGAACTTGGAGGTAGAACACCTCGGTCTTGCCAAACTCGGCCCCTTTCGGCGGACTGAGCTTCATCGAACCCACGAGACCGGCGACTTCTTCCTCGGACGGCCAAGGGGCTTGGTTCTTCCTGCCGGCGGGCGGACCGACGATCGAAAGCGCTGTTGACACGACCGAGTGGCTCTTGGCCAATTCGACGATCGTTTCCTGCACGGTTTTCATGTCTTCCGCGACATGGAAGCGCCCGAGATGATCGCCGCCGATCGCCTCGTCGCGGACCATCAAGGCTTGCGATGCTTCCCAAACCGCCGGCCGAATCTTGGCGTATGCCACTGCCACGGCGGCCACAAGCACCGCCGGCACGATCCAGCGAAGCGGATACTGAAGCAACAGCTTGACCACATCGCGCGGCGACGGACCGGGTGAATGAATCGGTGGCATGGTTGAGAGCCCTCGTGGAAAATCCGGGAATATTTGATAAGCGCAGCGACCGCATGTGCCCGACCCAAGCACGCGCACCCGATCAGTCAAAACCTACCGGACGATTTGCGTGCCGGAGCGAAGATCGCACGATTTGCAAAGCAAATGCCGCCGCCGCCAAACGCTCGGCATCCAAACGGCACGGTTCGACCCAACCTGCGGCTGGCGACGAACTTCGCCCGCCGCGGCCGTTCGGCGCGAAATCGAGGGGCGCACCGGAGACACGCCGCCGCATGTTGCGAAAAAGCAACATCGCGTTGCGGCGCGCCCACGTCGATTCCATTCCCGGCCGCTTGGGTGAATTTGCTTTCGCCCGGTCTGTGAGGGAGAGTTGTCATGGAGAGTCGTATTTCCATGCGGATCGCCGTGCGCAAGCAGCGCGGTGCCGCTCGCCGTGCATCGTCAAACGAGCAACCCGATGAAACTGCCGACAACACAATCGGCGACTCACGCGCTAGATCAGGCCGCGGATATGCCGCCGCCAGCGCGCGGCGCCGGCGGGGCCGATCTGCCGGCGCGGGTGGTGCGGCTATCGAGCCTGGCCGAAGTGCAGCCGTGCATCAGCCAATGGAACGCGATGGCGCGCGTGGTGCCTTTCCGCCGCTGGGAGTGGCTCGAAAGTTGGTGGCGGCACTATGGTGAATCCGGCCAGGCACGCACGTCGCGGGAGCTTTTCGTGTTGGCCGTGTTCGATGCCCAGCGAACGTTGCTTGGCCTGGCCCCCTGGTACATCGAGCGATCCGCTTCGCAGGGTCGGGTCTTGCGGTTCTTGGGGACCGGCGAAGTTTGTTCCGAATATCTGAGTCTGCTTTGTGTCGACGGCAAGGAAGAAATCGTCGCCCGCGGTCTGGCTAATTGGCTGGCCGCCAGCACACGAGCAGAGCAGCACGACGATCATGGCCAGCCGTCGGCGGAGCGTTGGGATGTGCTTAAGCTTTCGGGCGTTGCCGCCGACGATTTGGCCGTTGAGCGACTCTTGGTTCAGTTGGCGAGGCAAGGCAGCGCGGTGCATCGGCGACCGGGAATGAGTTGCTGGCGAATCGAGTTGCCTTCTAGCTGGGAAGAATATTTGTCGCTGATGTCGAAATCGCACCGCAAGCAGTTGCGGCGATTGGACCGCGACTTCTTCCGCAGCGGCCGCGCGCGAATGCATTGGGTTCATGGCCCCGACCAACTCGAACAAGCGCTAGCGGTGTTGGTTCGGCTGCATCAGAGCCGATGGAACGGGCGCGGTTGGCCTGGGTGTTTTGCCTCCGAGCGGTTTCTGAAATTTCATCGCGAGGTGGCTTGGCGGATGCTGGCGTTCGACGCGCTGCTCATGAGTTGGCTGGAGATCGACGGCCGGGCTGTGGCGGCCGAATACCATCTGGCCGGCAACGGAATTGTTTATGCGTATCAATCGGGCATTGCCCCGGGGGCGCTTGGGTTTCAGCCGGGGCATTTGTCGCACCTGGCGACGATTCGCCGGGCAATCGAGCGCGGCGACCGCGAATTCGATTTTCTTCGGGGGGACGAACCGTACAAATCGCATTGGCGTGCGGCTCCGCGGGGGATGCTCGAAGTGCGCATCGTTCCGCCGCGGATCGGACCTCGGATTCGGCAAGGAATCTGGGCGGCTGGCCACACGGTGATCAACCAGCTTCGCTCCGGCTGGCAACGAACCAAGCACTTGATTCAGGAGTAGACGCGCCATGGCCGGTGTCGATTCGCAGATTGGCGGCTCGCCTTGGCCGCTGCCGGATTTCGCCGGGCCGGCGTCGCCCGCCTATCTACCCGCCTATCTCGAGCGGCCGGGCGAGACGGCGCGCGCGGTCGCGCCGCCAATTCCGGGGTCGCAAGTGCAGAAGGAAATAAGGTCGATGGACGCCCCCCTTCCAGCGACTGCCAAGGAAAAAGAGGCGGGCGCCGCGGACGCTAATGAGTCGTCGAGCGGGGCCCCGACGGATCGCCCGTCGCCTGCGTTTTCCCCGTTTTCTGCAATTCGACCGTTTGCATCGCTCGCGCAGGTGGAAGGGGCGCTGACGCTGCGAGTCGGGCGGGTCGAGAGAAGCCGCGGCGCAACCCCGGCTCCGCACGACGAATTCGCCGCATTGGCCGACGTGTGGAATTCCCTCGCCGGATCGGTTCCATTTCGATCGTTGGAGTGGCTTGCAGCGTGGTGGCGGCACTACCAATCGCCCGGCTGGCAGACCTATTTGCTCAAAGTCGAAGACACCGCCGGACAGGTCGTCGGCATCGCTCCGTGGTATCTCTCCCGATCGCCGATGGCGGGGCGGGTGATTCAATTTCTCGGTTCCGGAGAGGTCTGCTCCGAATACCAGACGATTCTCGCGAAGCCTGGTTGCGAAACGGAGGTTGCCATCGCGATATCGCAATGGCTCGGCCACGAAGGGGCGCGCGATTGGGACATGCTGCTGCTCTCGGCCGTAGCGGCCGACGATCCGGCGACCGCTGCGCTGGCGGAAGACTTTGCCGACTGCGGGCACATGGTGGATCGCCGGCCGGGAATGCCATGCTGGCGGCGCGAATTGCCGTCCACGTGGGACGAATTCGTGCAGCAATTGTCGAAATCGCGGCGCGAGCGGCTCCGGCAACTAACGCGAAAATATTTCGACACGCGCCGTGCTCGCACCCGCTGGGTTGAAAACATCGCCGATTTGGACGACGCCTTCGCGATGTTTGTCGACATGCACCAGCGCCGCCGCCAAAGCCTTGGGCAGCCCGGTTGCTATTCGTCGCGGCAATTTGCCGATTTCCATGCGGAAGTAAGCCGCCGCTTGTGCGCCCAGGGCAAGCTACGTTTGCTGTGGACCGAACTCGACCGCCGACCGGTCGGGGCCGAATACGACTTTATTGACGGCCGTACGGTTTATTACTACTCGACGGGCGTCGAGCCGGACGCCACTGCCGATCATCCAGGCTGGCTGGCAATGATCGGTTCGCTGCGGCGGGCCATCGACGAAGGATGCCGCTGGTTCGATTTTTTGCGGGGTGACGAAGCGTACAAGTGCTCCTGGGGCGCGCGGCCCTTTGCGACCCTGGAAACTCGCATCATCGCTCGCCGCCGCCTCGCAGGGCTTCGCTACCAAGCGTGGCTCGGGCGGCAGCAACTGCGAAAATGGGGCAAAGGGATCAAGGAATGGAACTCGCGGCGAAAAGCGACAACACCTAAAACCGAACAAACCTAAGATTTCCGTCCGGAATAAATTCCTGGTTTTGGCGGCGTGTGACGCTGGCAAGCGCGGTCTGCCGGCAATGCGCCATGCGTAGTTCACACTGGCAGACGGCGCTTGCCAGTGGCACACCCGAGAACCAAATCGGGAAGTTAGCGGCAACCTAATCCTGACCGATTGCCCGTCCGCACAATGCCGTTTTGGAAATACCTGCTGCTCGAAGCCTATTATCGCGGATCGCTCCCCTACCGGTGGTTGCGAGCCGCGCAGGCGCGCGCGGCCGGCATGGCGCCGGTCATGGTGCTGTTCTACCATCGAATCGCGGACGACGCCGCGAGCCCATGGACGATGTCGAACCGGGAATTCGCCGCGCAAATTCGCTGGCTCCAGCGGCGATTCGAAATGATCTCGCTCGAAGAGGCACGGCGACGCCTCATGGAAAAGAGCAATCGGACGCCGGTTGTGAGTATCACGTTCGACGACGGCTACGACGCCAACTGCGACGAAGCCCTTCCGCTGTTGATCGAGCGCAAGATTCCCTGCACCTATTTCGTCAGCAGCCGATGCGTGCTCGAGCGGGTTCCGTTTCCCCACGACGTGGCGGAGCGATGCTCGGTGCGGCCGAACACGCTCGCCCAGCTTCGCAATCTGGCCGATGCGGGCATCGAAATCGGCGCCCACACCCGCACGCACGCCGACATCGGCCGCTTGCACAATCCGCGGGAGATCGACGACCAAGTCGCCGGGTCCGGCCGCGAATTGGAGCAGGCTCTCGGCCAGCGCGTGCGCTACTTCGCCTTTCCGTACGGCCAGCCACGGAACATGAATCCGCTGGCGTTTCAGATCGCGCGCGAACACGGCTATGACGCCGTCTGTTCTGCGTATGGCGGCTACAACATTCCCGGCGACGATCCGTTCCACATCCAACGCATTTTCCCTGACAATATGCCGCGGCTGAAGAACTGGGTTACCGGCGACCCTCGGAAGACCTGCCGTCCATATCGCTACAACTACCAAGTGCAGCCCCAGGCAGCTTTGGAAGAGGTGGCGATCGCATGAATAGTGTCACGCTTGCCGAGCCGGCAGACGTCGCGGCGCGATGCGAAGAGCCCGGTTTGACGCTCGATCCAGCATTGCCGGTCGCCGCGCCGGCTTCGCCACGATCGATGGCCGACATCCCGCAGCCGATTGCCGTCGAAATCCCGGCGGCCACGAGCGACGCTCCTCAGATCGACGCTCCGCAGTGGCGCACCGACACGTTGGCCCAAAGCCTGGCGATCTTGCTGGCGCTCTCGGTCGTGCAGCGATTGATCGGCTTTGCGCGGCAGGTGATGGTTTGCCGATGGTTGGAGCCGGCCCAATTGGGCGAATGGGATATCGCCCTGAAATTCTTGATGCTGGCGGCGCCCGTTTCCGTGCTTGGCCTGCCCGGTTCGTTCGGCCGCTACATGGAACATTACCGCCGCCGCGGACACTTGAAAACCTTGTTGCGTCGCACTGCCGCGGCCTGCATCGTGCTTAGCGCCGTGTCGACGCTCGGGATCGCCGCCCTGCGAACCGCGGTTTCCGAACTGATCTACGGCACGCCGAATCACACCGGTATGGTCGTGCTCCTGGCCATGAGCCTTTTGACCGTGATCGCCTACAACTATCTGACGGAGATGCTTACTGCCCTGCGGATGGTGCGCGTCGCGAGCATCGTGCAACTGGTCAACACGGTGTTGTTTGCCGTATTGAGCGTCGCGCTGGTGTTCGGCTGGCAATGCGACGCGGCGGCAATCGTCGCGGCCTACGCCCTCTCGGCGGCGATTTTGATCGGACCGATTCTCGTTTGGTTTCGCCGCACGTGGCGACAGATTCCCGAACCGGTCGAACGGCTCAGCCACTCGGCATTGTGGGGCAAGCTGGTGCCGTTTGCGATGTCGGTTTGGGCGGTGAACTTGCTCTATAACCTCGTCGGCGTCGTCGATCGCTACATGATCGTGCACTATGCCCCGGCAGCCGAGCCGCTGGCGCTGGTGGGAGATTATCACAGCTCGCAGGTGGTGCCGATGCTGATGGTTTCGGTGAGCGGCATCGTCGGCGGAATCTTGCTTCCCTACCTGAGCCACGATTGGGAAGCCGGCGATCAGCCGGCCGTGGCGGCGAAATTGAATCTGGCGATCAAAGTGCTCGGCATCGCCATGTTTGCCGGATCGGCGGTCGTGTTGCTTGCCTCGCCGCTCCTATTTGGAGTGGCATTCCACGGCAAGTTCGATGGGGGATTGGCGATCCTTCCCTGGACGCTGACCTACTGCATTTGGATGGCTTTGGTCCCCTTGGCGCAAATGTATTTGTGGTGTGCCGAGCGAGCCAGATTGCCGGCCTTCGCGCTGGTGGCAGGCCTGATTGCGAACGTCATGCTCTGTCGCCTGCTATTGCCGGCATTCGGTTTGCACGGCGTCGTCTGGGCCACGTGCGCCGCAAATCTGGTGACGCTTGCGATCATGTTCCAATTCAATCGCGCGTTCGGCATGCGGATCCACGGCGGCACGTGGCTTGTGATTCTCCTACCGTTGCTCCTCGGACTTGGAAAATGGGCGGTGGTCGCGGTCACGCTCGTGCTTTTCATGGAGATTCTCACCGGCGAGCGCATTTTCACTCGCGCCGACAAACAGCAATTCACCGCCACCTGCCGGCATTACATCATGAATCGAATTTTCAAATCTGCTGCCACTCCATCGGAAAATACTAGCCCGAAGCGTTAGCGAGGAAGCCGCACGCCGGGGCAAAGTTTTGATTGGCAGTCGAGCCATGGAACCGAATTAGCCATCATGTCTACCACGCTTTTGCCTGCGCCGACGGAGCCCAACCAAATTGCCGATGATGCGCTGCGCGTGATGTTCATCACCACGACGTTGGACGTCGGCGGGGCGGAAACGATGCTGATCAACATCGTGCGGCGGTTCGATCGCCGTCGGGCGGCGCCCGAAATTTGTTGTCTGAAAGGGCCCGGGGAACTCGGGACGATCATGGCCCGCGAGGTGCCGCTGTTCGACCGGCTTCTCAGCGGGAAATACGATTTGCGCGTCCTCGGCCGGCTTACGACACTGATGCGCCGACGCCGGATCGACGCGGTTGTCACCGTCGGCGCCGGCGACAAGATGTTCTGGGGCCGGCTGGCGGCACGCATGGCGGGCGTGCCGGTTGTGGCCTCGGCCTTGCATTCGACCGGCTGGCCCGACGTCGTCGGGCGGTTGAATCACTGGCTAACGCCGCTGACCGATGCGTTTATCGCCTGCGCCCCAGCACATGGGCAGTATCTTATCGAGCAGCAAAAATTCCCTGCCGAGCGCGTGCATGTGATCCCCAACGGCGTCGATACGGTCCGCTTTCAACTGCGGCCTGGAAATCCAGCGCTTCGCCGGCAATTGGGTTTGCCGGATGGGGCGGCGGTGGCGTGTATCTTGGCGGCCCTGCGGCCGGAAAAGAATCACGAGATGTTTCTCGATGTGGCGGACCGCGTGCGGCGCGAAGTGCCGGCGGCGCATTTTCTGATCGTCGGCGACGGCCAGCGTCGCTCCATGTTGGAGCAGCGCACGGCACAGCTCGGATTGACCGATGCCGTGCATTTTCTTGGCACGCGCTCTGATGTGCCGGAGTTGCTCTCGGTCGCCGATGTTGTGCTGCTGACGTCGCATATGGAGGCCAATCCCGTGTCGATCCTGGAAGCATTGGCGGTCGGCAAACCGGTTATTGCGACGCGCGTCGGATCGGTGCCGCAAACGGTTCTCGACCGTGAGGTGGGCTATCTGGTCGAACCCGGCGACGCGGCAGCGATGGCGGGTCACGTCGTGGATTTATTTCGCAGGCCGGAGTTAGCGGCCGCACTCGGCGCGGCCGGCCGGCAGCACGTTGTCGCACACGCATCGCTCGAGCAAACCGTCGAAGGCTACGAAGACTTGCTCGAGTCCCTCTACCGTCGCAAAACGACAAACCGCCCGGCAGCCCGCCGGAGCCCGCCACGTTAGGAATTTCTCGAAAACGTACCGGCACACCAACCCGAAGCGTCACGCTTCGGGCTAGTCTGGCAATCTGAATGATCAGGGCTAACGCGGATTATTCAGAGTGCCAGGAATTCGCGACACGCTGCGAAATAGTAGCCCGAAGCGTAAGCGAGGGTAAGCTGCGGTGGCTCCCTCGCTTACGCTTCGGGCTTGTGTGGCGCGATGAATAATCCGGCCTAACCCTTTACGCCCTCTTCGATCGCTTGTAGCAGACGGATGTGGATCATATCTAATCGCGTTTCACTGCTGATTTTTCGGCCGGCCGCATCGGTGACGTAAAACACGTCGACCACTTGATCCAGATACGTGCCGATCTTTGCCAGCGATACGGAAAGGTCTAGTTCGAAAAGCGTGCGGGCAATCGTGTAGAGCAAGCCGGTGCGGTCGGACGCGAAAATATCGAGGATCGTGTAATTGTCCGACGTGCTGTTGTCGACCCGAACCCGTGTGGGCCATTGCTCCAGATTCTTGCGATTCTCCTGCTGCATGCTGCTCCAAAGCCGGCGGAAAGCCGGTTGACGGTCCCCCTTCAGCGCCGCCACCAGCCGCTGGCTGACGGCGTCCAGCCGCTCGGCGGGGGGCGGCCCGGTGAAATCCGGATCGTGAACCACAAACCGGTCGAGCACGAGGCCCTCGGCGAGCGTGTTGATGTCGGCGGAAAGAATCGCCAGGCCTTGGCTGGTCAGCCCGCCGGTGAGCTTATGGAACACGCCGGGCGTGATGTCTTCATACGTGCCGATCACGTATTCGACCGTCTCGGTTTCACCGAGATAGCGGCTTTGCGTATAAACATCGCCATGCGAGAGCTTTCGCAGTTGCCGCAGATTTTCGGCAATTCGCTCCGGCGGCATGCTGAACAAAAACGAGCTCGGCAGTGCCGCCACTTGCGATCCGAACCAATGGCGGTCGTCGTCACTCGTCGAGCTTGAATCGGCATTCGAGCCGGCGCCGCGGCCGCCGAGGATACAGTCGGTCACCGCAGAGCGGCGCTCATCGGCCGCGGCAGATGGCGAATCGCCGGCGAGATGGCGCAGAGTTCGCTGATACAGATCGCCCAGCACTTCGGCCTTCCATTGGTTGAACACTCCCGGCCCCACTGCCGCGAGATCGGCCGCCGTGAGCACGTAGAGCATTCGCAGCACTTCGGTCGAACCCACATCGACCGCAAACCGCACGATGAGTTGGTCGTCGCTCGTGTCGCGGCGGAACGCGAGGTGCGACATCATCAGGTGCTTGTGAACGAGGAATTTGAGCGTGTCGGCATCCCGCGGCGGTAGCCGGAGCCGGGCCGCGGTGTGCTCGGCGATCCGCAGGCCAAGGTCGCTATGGTCTTCCAGATGTCCTTTGCCGAGATCGTGGATCAACAGGGCCAAGTGCAAAATGCGCTTTTCTTTCAAACTGCGGTAGACATTGCCAAGCAGCCCGCGCTCGCGGCCGAAGTCGGTGGCCCTTTCCACGGCCCGCAGGCAATGTTCGTCGACCGTGTATTTGTGATACTCGTTGAACTGCAGCAAACAGCGAGCGTGAGTGAACTCCGGAATGACTCTTTCCAAAACTCCCGCTTCGTGGAATTGATGCAGCAATTCCCCGAGCATCGCGGGCTGCGAGAGGATCGAGAGAAACCGTTCGGCGGCGGCCGGCGAAAATGAGTCGGGCAACGACGGCACCGCATCGTGCACTTCCTTCCAGGCGGCCGGCGCGATCCGCTTTTGATACAGATTCGAGAGATCGGCCAACCGCAGGATTTCGACCAGATCGCCGTGCAGCTTTCGACGGCCTTGCTCCGTCAGAGAGATTTTTGCGCCGATGCGGAAATCCCCCTCCATCAAATGGCTGAACACGGGCGCGAAGATTTCGTGCAACCGAGTCCAGGGGCGCGATTGCGCGAGAAAGCGATCCAAAATCCTGCTTATACCACGCGTATGCCGGAAATAATCTTGCATGAACTGCTCGACCGGCAGCAACCCTTCGGTTCCCTTGTAGCCGAACACCTCGGCGATCCGAACCTGTTCGGGCCGATTCAGCGCGTCTTGCGCCTTGCGGGCGTGGAAGTGCAATTCGTTGCGAACTCTCAACAGAAATTCCTTCGCCCGCCGCAGCACGCGCTGGTCATCTTTCGAGATCACTCCCATCATCGCCTGGGCCTCAGGATCCGACTGGCCATGCCGCGCGAAACCCACCCAGCGAATCAATTGCAAATCGCGCAGTCCGCCGGGCGACCGCTTGACGTTCGGCTCCAGCAGATAGACCGTTTCGCCGTATTGCGAGCGCTCTTCCTCTCGGGCCCGTTCGATTGCCGTCACGGTGCTCCGCCAGCGGCGGTTGGCAATCCGCGGAAAATTGCGATCGAATTTTCCGTGCAGCGATTCGCTGCCGACGATGAAGCGAGCCTCGGCCAGGGCGGTAAACAGGGTCGGATCTTTGAAGGCCGCGCGAACCACATCCCGCGGGGTGCGCACGCTATGCCCGAGCTCGAGGCCGACGTCGTACAGGTCGTGCAACAATCGCTTCGCCAGCAGCGATACATGCGGGGCCGCCCGGCTGTGCAGAATCAGCAAATCGACGTCGGAATAGGGCGCTACGTCGCCGCGGCCATATCCGCCCAATGCCACGAGTGCCACTTCTTCGCGAAATTCGGCGGCTTGCTCCGGCAGGTCGGCCAATGCGGATTCGTAAAGCCGCAGCAACACCTGGTCGAATAGCTCCGTGAGCCGGGCGCAAACTTGAATGCCGGGCGATCCGGCATCGTGTTGCTGACGAAGCTTTTGCCGTTCGCCGGCCAACCACTCTCGGGCCGCGAGCACGTCGGGACGAAATGTCAAAGCACTGCGAGACATACGCGAGGGGCGAGGGGCCTGGGGCGAGGGACGAGGGGGACAAATGGCAACGCGACGACGGAAGCCCAGTTGAATCGTTGACGGCCGACGAAGCGCGCTCGCGCTCCGCACAGTCCGACTCGCCCCTCGTCCCTAGCCCCTCGCCCCTTAAAGAGCATCTTCGCCGGTTTCGCCGGTGCGAATGCGGATCGTGTTGGCCAGGTCGATGACGAAGATTTTGCCGTCGCCGATCTGACCGGTTTGGGCGACGCGCATGATCGTGTCGACGACATTGTGCAACTGGCCATCCGGCACGACCACTTCGATCTTCACCTTGGGGACGAAATCGACCGTGTATTCGGTGCCCCGATACATTTCCGTATGCCCTTTTTGACGGCCGAAGCCTCGCACTTCGGTGATCGTCATTCCTTGAATACCCTGCTCCGTGAGCGCGTTTTTCACATCTTCGAGCTTGAAGTGGCGGATGACCGCTTCGATCTTCTTCATGAAAGATTCCCTTTTCGACCAACGGCAAAAAAAACCGGCATCAGCCATCACTCGCCCAGACGCTTCCGCCACCGTCCGGCCCGGCCCAGCCTGAACAATCAAAAATTGTTACTAGCAACGAAATCATACCCGGCCGGCAAGCCGGACCGCTATATGAATAT
Source organism: Pirellulales bacterium (assembly GCA_036267355.1). Lineage (NCBI taxonomy): Bacteria > Pseudomonadati > Planctomycetota > Planctomycetia > Pirellulales > Pirellulales bacterium. Next base: position 51,064 of record DATAWG010000113.1, read on the forward strand.
ATATCCTTCCTCTCCATGTTGGCTGACGTCGAGCCCTTGAAGTTCTTGTTGCTGGGTGACCCGAAGCCCCATCAGGGCATCGAGAATCTTGAGGATCGCGAACGTGCCGACGATCGCAAATACCCAAGTCGCCAACACGGCCACGATTTGTCCTCTTAAAAGACTTCCGCCTTCCAACAGCCCGAGCGGCTGCCCATGGTTTGCGTCGGTCACGGCCCGGGTAGCGAAAACGCCGGTCAGCAGGGCTCCGAGGGTTCCGCCGACGCCATGCACGCCAAACGCGTCGAGCGAATCGTCGTAGCGAAACTTCGATTTGAACCCGGTGCACGCCGTGAAGCAAACCACCCCGCCGGCGATGCCCATCGCGATGGCCGGCATCGGGTTCACGAAGCCCGAGGCGGGCGTGATGCAAACCAGTCCGGCGACGGCTCCCGAGCAAGCTCCCAACACGCTCGGCTTGCCGCGGATGAACCATTCCATGGCGGCCCAGGTGATCGCTCCGGCGGCGGCGGCGAAATGCGTGGCGGCGAAAGCGCTCGAGGCGATGGCGTCGGATTGCAGTTCGCTGCCGGCATTAAAACCGAACCAGCCGATCCACAGCAGGGCGGCGCCCACGACCGTATAAGTCAGATTGTGCGGAGGCATCGGCTCGCTGCCGTATCCGAGCCGCCGGCCGATCAGCAGCGCGCAAACAAGCGCCGAGATTCCAGAACTGATATGCACGACCGTGCCGCCGGCGAAATCAAGCGCCCCGCCCGCCGCCCAGCCGGGCAGGTGCGCCGATCCATATTGCAGCACGCCTCCCCACCACACCCAATGGGCCAACGGGCAATAAATCAGCGTACCCCAAAGAATCGTGAACACGACCATCGTGCTGAACTTCATCCGCTCGGCAAAGGCGCCGCAAATCAATGCCGGCGTGATGATGAAAAACATCCCCTGAAACAGCATATGCGTCAGCCGCGGGATCGGATCGATGCTGCCCGGGTAGCCCGCGAACATCGGCGTTTCGGCTTGATTCGTGCCGACATTCCAAGTGCGTTCGACGCCGTGCATGCAGAGATAATCGCCGTTGCCGATCCAGGGATTGAAATTCTTGCTCCTCGGATCGCCGCCGAAGGCCAGCGAGTATCCCCATAGGGCCCAGATAACGCTATTCAATCCCATCAGAAAAAAGCATTGCATCATCACGCCGAGCACATTCTTCTTCCGCACCAAGCCGCCATAGAACAAGGCCAAGCCAGGCGCCGTCATCAGCAGCACCAGCGCCGACGAGACGAGCATCCAAGCATTGTGGCCGGCCAGCGCCGCATTGCCGACTTGCTTTTGCAAATACGCCGGGACGGTGTAGTTTGCCGAGGCGGTCGCAACATCGCCGGGCGTCGTCGTCGCCGACGACGATGTTCCAGCATTCATCCCTAGCTTCGGCGCGGAATCCTGAGCGCGCGCCGTCGTCGGCGAAACGTGGAAAGCCAGAATTGATGCCAGCAGTAGCCATTTCCCGGCCTGATAAAAACTCATCGCGCTCCAATCCCCCGATAAAGCCAATTGGCCGGCACACCGGCGCCGCCTAAACGCCAGAAACCTGCCAGCCAAACCGTCCCCAAGCTAGCTGGGGCCGGTGGGAACGTAAAGCCCGAACGGGCGAATTTTTGGCGCGACACGAGCGACGCGCGAAACCTCAAGCGTGCCGCCTATTCCGCTTGATCCTGTGCGACGCTTGCGGTTTCGCGCGTTGATCGCTGCGAGTCCGAGTAGCAAGGGCTGGTGCTGCGTCAACGCTGGAATTTTGGGATGTTCAAAGCGATTCGCGGGACGATTTGCCGCCCCACTACCGACCCACGGTCCCAAATCGTTGCTGTGGCGCAACACAAGCCCGAAGCGTTAGCGAGGGAGCGCCGCTACGGCGGCATCGTCTCGTTGCAGGCGGCAAAAGCCGAATGCACATTGGACCAATGCGTTCGTGACGGCGGCCCGTCGTGGCTTACGCTTCGGGCCTAGTGTTGACGGCGATCCGCAACGGAGCGCATCCTCGCTCACGCTTCGCGCCTAGTGTGGCGTCAACGCTCGATCTTGGGACGGTCAAAGCGATTCGCCCGATGATTTGCCGCTCACTACCCCCCGATCGTTGATGTGACGCAGCACTAGTCGATCG
>DATAWG010000114.1 GCA_036267355.1 Pirellulales bacterium
CCGAATTTGCTTGCGAAGCGCGCGGACCTGTCTTACGATCTTCATTGGTCGCGACGATCGGATCGCGCGGCAATCGCTTCGCAAGCTTTTCTCCGGGGCAAACCATTCACATGGGTCAAAAAGGGGCCAGTTCACCGTGGATCGTTCATCCAGTTCGTCGGCCGGCGCTGCGGCTGCCGGTGTTCACTGCGGAAAATGTGGCGGGCCAGATTTCGAGCTCGGCTATCGAATAAAACTCTGCGCCGCTTGCCGGCGAGAACTTTCGCGCCGGCCGTTGCCAGGCTGGATTTGCGCCACGATGGTGATCGTGGTTTTGACGGTGTTTACAGCGTCGATCTTATCGCCGACGTCGCTCATGACCGGCGTGGCTTTCGAGCGCGGTCAGCGGGCCGAGCAGCAGGGAGACTACGCCACGGCCGTCAGCGAATACAAAAAGGTTCTCGAACGATTTCCCGATTCGACCGTCGCCACCGCCCGGCTCGGGATCGCCTATGCCGAGGCCGGGAACGATGCCGAAGCGATGCAGCAACTCGGCAAACTCGGCGGCCGCAAAACGTCGCCAAAGCTGGCCGAGGAAGTGCATTACGCCATGGATCAGATCTACACTCGAATCGAAACGAATGCCCGGCGTTCAAAACCGGCAGCCGACAGCGACAGCGGAGACTCACGATGATTATCATCCCTGGGCAACTGATCGCACTGCTGACGTTTCCGGGCGTGATCGTGCATGAAATTGCGCATCAACTGTTTTGCCGTTGGTTCGGCGTGGCCGTATTCGACGTGTGCTATTTTCGCTTCGGCAATCCGGTGGGCTATGTGGTCCATGAGCCGCCGCGCACATTCAAACAAAGCTTTTTCATTTCCGTCGGACCGCTGTTCGTCAACACTTTTTTGGGCGCGATGATCGCTTTTCCGGCGATGATTCCCGTCGGGCAGTTCGAAGCCGGAACGCCGCTCGACTATGTGATTATCTGGCTTGGCGTTTCGATCGCGATGCATGCTTTTCCAAGCACCGGCGATGCCATGTCGCTATGGCGGGCGGCCAAGGAGTTTCATGGCGGATTCTTGGCGAAAATCATCGCGGCGCCGGTTGTCGGCATGATTTACCTGTGCGCCCTCGGCCGAATCTTCTGGCTCGACGCGATTTTCGGCGTCGCCGTCTGCTGGGCAATCCCGACGCTGCTCGTCTATGCGCTTTCGTGAGTGCGCGTGGCGAACTTGCGGACGACAGGATCCTGCCCGGTCCGGATCAGGTCCGCGACGCACTCCCTTGCTAGCGCGGCGGGCTCCGCGCTCTAACCAATCAACACGGCGGCGAGCCGATCGAGGCTTTGGCTCCAGCCGATGTTCATGCCGATTTTCAATAGGGCGTCGCGCACGGCGGCCGACTCAAAGCGGATGCGGACCGTCAGCGTTGTTTTGCCGGCGGCTTCCGCGAACGTCACCGTGGCAAGCCCCTCCAGACCGGGATTACCTTGTCCTTTCGGTCGACTCGGGTTCACCATGTCGTGCCATTCGTCCGACAGCTCGGAATGGTTGATGGTCATCACCAGCCGCTCCGGCTCGACGACTTCGACGTAAACACCCTTCGCCGGATGCTGGCTGCCATCGGGGCCGCGCATTACGATTCGCCACGCGCCGCCCGGCCGCGCATCCAACTCGCAGATCGGATTGGTGAACCCATTCGGCCCCCACCACTCGGCCATTTGCCGCGGATCGGTCCAGGCCTTGAAAACCGACTGCCGCGGGGCATCGAACGTGCGTGTGACGACAAAATCGCGATCCAACGGGTCGCTGCCGGCGATCGATGCGACCTGCTCTCCCAGCCGGCCGAGCGTTTGTTCTAGCCCCTCGACGGCATTGTACGTCTTGATGGTGCGATCGAGTTCCTCGGCCGACTCGAAGACCATCCGCATCGTGAGCTTCGTTTCTTGGCCGTCGGGGCCATGCGGCTCGAATGTCACGGTCGTCTGAAAATGGGGAGGCGAAACATGCGAATACACGATCCGCTCGGGCCGCACGACCTCGCGGTAGATATTCTTGTTCGGGTAATCGGTGCCGTCGGGGCCATGCATGATGAACTGCCACTCGCCGCCGGGCCGGACATCCATCACTTGCATGGTGATCGTAAAACCGTTCGGCCCGTACCATTTGCCGAGATGCACCGGATCGGTCCAGAGCTGGAACACCAGTTCACGCGGGGCGTTGAAAATTCGGACGGCCACGATTTCGCGGTCGGCCGAGCTCGTTTGCGTGGGGCTTTGCTGATGATTTTTTTCGGCCACGGCGTTTCTCCTTGCTTTGCGTTGGTTTCTTGGTGACTGTTTTTGGCGACGGCTGTTCGGCTTGCAGTTGCTTAAGATATGCCTCCAAGCGGTCGAAGTTCTGCTCCCAGAATTTTCGATAATAGTCGACCCACTTGGCGACATCTTTGAGCGGCGCCGGCGCCAACCGGCATGGCCGCCATTGGGCATTGCGACTGCGGGCGATCAGTCCGGCCCGCTCGAGCACTTTGAGATGCTTCGATATTCCGGGAAGGGTCATGTCGAAAGGTTTGGCGAGTTCCAAGACCGACGATTCGCCGCCCGCGAGCCGGGCAAGAATCGCCCGCCGCGTCGGATCCGCTAGAGCGGCAAACGTCGTGCTCAAAGCATCCGCCGGCATTTAATTCACCACAGAGTTAAATAACTAAGTGGTAAAATACATTCGCGGAGACAATTCGTCAATAGGCCAAACGCGGCGAACCACGGATACGAAGATGACCACGAATGACGCGAAGACGAGGCCGGGGAACCACGGATCACACCGATCAGCACCGATACGAAGCAGGGGAACCACGAAGACGCGAAAGACGCGAATACGAGGAAAAGACGAACCACCGATCCCACGGATAGACACCGATTGGTAGAAGGAATTCCGCGAAGCGAGCAAGCGATCCGGAAACGAGGGGGCAGCACAAGCAACCGCGCTCCGTGCTCGCTTCTCCCCTCTCCCCTTGTGGGAGAGGGGCCGGGGGTGAGGGGTTAGCAAACCAACCATTCATCAATCGCACTCCGGCATTCTTTCCGGGCGCGTCGCAAGCGAACGCGGCTAACGCCGGCGAACCGTTCGTCATTCGAAATTCGTCATTCTCCCGATTTTCCGTTGGAATTCGAGCCACCCTTTGTGGCATAGTGCCCGTTAGACGACTCGGCTCGAGGCACTTGAGACGGGCGATACAACGCGGCGCCGGCGGCTGGTTCTTGTCCCATGGCGCTGCTAGTTCGTCTTGCTGTACAACGGTTGAACTGCTTGCGGTCGACGGCAAGCGGAGCTGCCTGCGTACCGGCCCCACCGTTTGCGGCCTGATCCGCCGCAATAGATCGGACCAGGTAGTGTTTGCCGAGAAGTGAATTCGTAGGCCCCTTTCCCGCTCCTCCTGGGGTTGCCAGGAGACCCGAGCCCGAGTACGTTGCAGAAAGCTTGCCATGAATCGATGCATAGCAAAACTTTTTGCGGCGCATTCACAGTGTGGATCAAGACGGCTTTATGCGAATGGCAACCCAGTGCAGCGCCGCTTAGGGAGCCTCACAGCCTCCCCACGACACTCGTCAATAGGGCGGGAACAGGACCCTCGGGTCGTGGTGCCCTAGTCACGAGAGGAACCGGCAGACCCCGCTTTCGCGATTGGAAAAACGGACGTTCCTTTCGCGGAAGCAACCCGTTGTGCGGTTTAGCCACAGCCCGAGCTGCATCGGAACATGCAGTGCTACCGAATCAAGAACGCTCCG
>DATAWG010000115.1 GCA_036267355.1 Pirellulales bacterium
CGCCGCGCCCCTTCTTGGCCGCCGGAATTGGCAATGAACCTACCGCCGCTCGTCCTTGTTCAATAGCCATGGGACGAGCATGTGAGTCGCGCGGCGGAGGACGTTTTCATCGTCGCCGGCACGGCCGTGGTCTTCCGTGGCCATAAGATAGGATCGCAGGCTATTCAATACACCGCGGGCGCGCTCGACCGCGCCGCCTCGACGGCGATCGCGGTTGCGCTTCGGCCGCACGACAACATGAATTCGTGTGCGGGTCACGGTGCCGGTGATGTTCGAGCTTGCGTTGGCGCCTCGCACTTGTTCTTCGGCCAGCGAAAGCTCCATCAACAGCGGTGTGCCGCGGTCGTTCGAGCGGCGATTGAACGTGACCGGGCCCCCCTGGATTGAAATGCAAATGCGGCTGTCTTCGATCGTTTCGACATTGGCCCGCTGATCGGCCACGAAGCCGCGCAGTTTCTCGATCGTCACCTTCATCGGCACGGTGGTGATCAGATCTTGCTCGATCAGCGCATCGGGCAACGTCGACTGCCAGAACTGCCACCAGCGTCGGGGTGGTTGTTCGGCGGTGTCGTTGGCGGCGCCGAGTTGAACGACCAGGTTGCGGCCCGACTCCTTGGCCGACAAGAGCGCTCGGTCGGCTCGATTCAGCAGCGTTGCGGAGGTGTCGCCGGTCTGCGTTTGCGTGACGCCGAAACTGGCCGTGATCGACCGGCCGCCGGTGACGGGCTGGGGCAGCGCGGCGAAACCGCGGCGAATCCCTTCGGCCCGATCGAACGCCGTAGCCACGTTGCAATCGGCGCAGAGCATGACGAATTCTTCGCCGCCGTAGCGCGCCACGAGATCGCCGGAGCGGCACGAGCTTTTGAGCAATTGGGCGAAGCTGCGAATCACATCGTCGCCGGCCGGATGGCCCCAGGTGTCGTTGACGTGTTTGAAATGGTCGATATCGCAGATGATCAGGCTGCAAGGCAATCCGCGTTGCGAATGGGCTTCGATGAACAGGCCTTGCACACGGTCGAACTCGGCGCGATTGGCCAACTGCGTGAGCGGATCGCGGATCGCCTTTTCATGCAACGCCTGGCAGCGTTCTTCCAGCGACGTTTCCGGCGAGGCGTCGTGCAACAGCAGCGTGACGCCGTGCAACGTGCCTTCGCTCGATGCCACGGGAATGATGTGTGCATCGATGGTCACATCCTCTTGGTTCCGCCCGCGGATTGTCAGCCGCAACCGCGATTGCACGCCGGTTTGCAGCGAATGGGCGACGGGGCATTCGGCGTCGCTGAAGCGATCGCCATTCTGGTCGCGCATGTGGAGCATGCTGGGGATGAAATGGCGGTGCAAGACGGCGCTTGAGTCGAAACCGGTCAGGCGTTCGGCGCCGCGGTTCCAGAGCGTGATTTGCAGATCGCCATCGAGAAACACCACGCCGTCGTACATATTGTCCAGCAGCTTTTGCTGAAACAAATTGTCTTCGGCGGCGAGGTGTAATCCTCCTTCGGGAATCGAGGGACGCCAACTGGTTGCCGCCGCGGCGGGATCGAGCGCTTGCAGCCATTGGGCCGCCATGCGGCGGTGTAGCCGCTTCATGTCGTGTTCTTGCAGATCGGCGAAACAGGCCACAAGCCGCGGATCGAACTGCGTGCCCGCCGCGCTCTGCAACTCTTTCACGGCCCGTTCGTGCGAGAACGCGGGGCGATAGATCTGGTTGCACGTCATCGAATCGAACGCATCCATGATGGCGATCAATCGCGAGCCGAGCGGAATTTGTTCGCCCGCCGTCCTGTCTTTCGAGCGGCTGCCGTCGTACCAGGCCGAACTATGGGCCACGATGTTCAGCACTTCGTCCGACGCCGAGCAAGCGGCCAGCACCTGCAGCGTCATCGCCCGAAAGCGCTCCATCATCACCGCTTCTTCGCTGGTGAGCGGACCCGGCTTGAGCAGCACGCGGTCGGGCACGCCAATCTTGCCGACATCGTGCAGCAGGGCGGCGATTTCGATCGCATCGTGCATCGGTTCCGCGAGGTTCAAGGCCGTGGCCCAAGCCGAGCAGCCGAGCGCGACGCGGAGCGAATGGCTTGCCGTCGGCGTGTGCTTGCAGCGCAGGGCCAGATAGAGCCCGCCGGCCATTCCGAGCCGCGCTTGCACCAGATAGTTTTCCACGGCCAAGCCGGTATCGCCTTCGAGCGATCCGCCCGGGCCGCCGAGGGCGCCGACCGGCTTTTCCAGCCGCTCGAGCAGCGAGTTCAGTTCGCTGAGGCGCTCGTCGATCCGCTGGCTTGAGTCGGCCGACGCGTTCGATGCGGGTTTCGCCTGTGGAGCGGAAGGCGGCATGGGCAAAGGCGCTGTTGCTTGCGGCGCCAGCGATCGAGGCGGCGCGGCGGGCAGCACCACCGGCGGCAAGCCGCCCGGTAGATGGTGCGCGAACGCGAATTGATCGGCGGGGCGATTCATGGGGAGCATTGCAAGACTGGCATCAATACGCTGGACCGGCAAACGAAGTCGGAGCGCGACCCGCTAGCGGCGAGCCGGGAGACAACGGCCATAACACTAAAATCTAGGTTACGGTTCACCGCCGGTCCAATGCGCGGAATCCAGCGGTTTTGCCGGCAATGCCGAACGATCGCATCGTGCCGAACGAGCGGGGCCGCGAGCCGCTCGCGCGTTTGCCACTGGGCATCCCGAGTCCGCAGGCGAGCGGCAAGGCGCTAGCTGCCGGTTCTTGGCTGACGGAAGAGCGTTGCGATAGTTTCGCCCAACTTGCTCGTTCCGCGCCCAAGCCGGAGGCGCCTTTGACTCTGCGGCCCGTACAGATTCGCTGCTGACGCCCATGAACACGGAGATGGTATATCGATTGCTTGAAGGGTGTGTTTTCCGCACGGCGTTTGGTTCATGGTATTTTCCCGATGCGGGGGCATGCATGCGGCAATTCGAGAGCCGTGGCAAGGCGGGGGAGCAAGGGGGAATGCGGGGCCGGCGCGCCGCGTTTTTCGTCGCCCAGGTTTTTTTTCTAAGGAGTCGTCGTCATGAAGCGAATCTCATTGGTGTTGTCAGTCGCCGCGATCATGCTCGCCGCAGTTTCGATCGCATCCGCCCAGACCAGTCCGGCCCAAAATACTGCGGCCCAAAATACTGCGGCCCAGAAGAGTCCGGCCACCCGCCAGAACAATTCGGGACAACAGCAGGCCAGCAGCCAAGCGAACGAACAGAATCAACAAAACGACCGTGCGTTTCTCGGCGTCGCCTACGAGCCTGTCCCAAAGGCCATTGCCAGCCAACTCGCGAGCGGCTTCCCGCAGCTTGCGCACGGCTCTGGCGTCTTGATCACGCAAGTCATGCACAATTCACCGGCCGCCAAGGGAGGCATCAAGCCCTACGACCTCGTGACCGAAGTGAACAACAAGCCGATCAAATCGGCCGATGAACTGATGAAGATGGTCAGCCAGGAAAAGCCGGGTGAAAAGCTCGCACTGCAAATCGTCCGCGCCTCCAAGGCCGAGAATCTGAATGTTACGCTCGGCGAACGGCCGATCGTCCGTGGCCAAGCCCCGGAAAATTCCGCGGAAAACGACCAGAACGAAAACGCCGAGGGGAACGACCAAGCCTCGCAGGGCAACGTCGCAGCCGAGTTGGAATCGTTCGATGCCCTGTCGTTGGAGCGCACCGGTAAAGATCAATTCAAGGCCGAGATCAAATTCCGCGACAAGCAAGGCAAGATCGATACCCGCACGTTCCAAGGAAACCGCGAGGAGATCCGCAAAGACATCCTGTCGCAAAACGATCTTCCCAAGAGCGAACGTCATCAGTTGCTCGGCTCGCTCCGCCTGCCGATGGAACTCTTGCCCGCCAATTCCCAGCAATCCGGATCGCAAGAAAGCGGCACCCAGACGAAATCCGGCAATTCCTCGCAAGCGAAGGGCACGCGAGAAAACGGCAACCCGTCAAACAGCACGCATTGACGCCGCGTGACCGGTAAGCGGGCGTCAGCACACCTGCCGCGAACGGCTGCATCCGACCCGGGCTCTTGCCCGGCGACGAAGCAGCCGTTCCGCTTTGGTGGCCAGGCCCCGGCCGAAAAATCAATTCTCCACAGATCCCTCTCCCCTTGCGGGAGAGGGCAGAGTGAGGGGTTCGAAAAGCGGGAGTCAATTTTCGGCCCAGCCTGGGCCCGCGCACTGTGGCTCGAACAAAGTGCAACGAGCGACCAGATTCGAAATTCAATCGGCGCGGATTGTAGTGATCGTGGCGGTCCCAGCGCTCGTTGCAGTCGCAAAGTTTCATGGTCGCCCGGGCCGACCGATGGGGAAAAGCTACGATTGTTTGGGCATCCATGGAGTTGCGCGCCCGGAATCCGGTGAAAGTCTTGTTCAGGAAGATCGGCGCCGAAACTGGCGCGGTTCATTCGACAAACGCTCCATTCTGCGGAGAAGGGGAAATGACGACGCCAGCCACTCCATCGACTCCCGGACAGAAGTCTCTTCCGCTAACCTCCGCGGGAGAAATCGGATGTTTTGTGCGCGACATCGTGTTCGCCGTGCAAGGCTACGATGGAGTGGAGCGCCGCGCCGAGCCCCGCTTTGCAATTTCGATTCCGGTGGAAGTAACTCCCTACGACGTCGACCCGCTACGAGCGCATCCGAAGTTCGTCGCCGTCACGCGCGATATTTCCGCGTCGGGCGTCACCTTCCTGCATACCACCTCGATCGAAGAGACTTATTGGCTACTGAAATTCGCACATCCGCGAGCACGCGGCGTTCGGCTTGTGCTTGAGGTTCTCTACCGCCGCCCGATTGGCCCGCTCTGGGAAATCGCCGGGCGGTTTGTCACCGAGCCGCGCTGAGCGAATGCCGATTCATGGCGATTGCAATTCTTTCGCTAGCGCGGTAGCGGTGGCGTTGCCGGGATCGAGGGCCGACGCTTGCGCGAACAGATCGCGTGCCATCGCCTTTTCATCCTCCCCAGCGAGCACTTGCCCCAACTCGTTCATCACCGCCACGTCGGCAGCCGTGGCATCGAAGAACTCGGCGGCTGGAATCCTATTGCCCGTCGCGGCATCCGCCTTGCCCAATTCCTTGAACTCGTTGGACACGGCAAGGCTCGACGGATAGGCGACCAGCAGTTGCCGCACGAGGTCGGCCGACTGGGTGAACTTATCTTGCTTCCGCAGCGAAATGTGCCGCGGATCATGCACCGTCGTTGCGGCATTCGTCTGCCCTTTGAGAGAGGATATTAACGGGCACGAGCAAACGCTGGTGGCCCTGGCAATCGAAAAAGGGTGGCGAATGGCTGCCGTGAAGGATTATCCCGCGTCCAGGCCGGTTACGGTGCCGGTGCTGGTGCCGAATTTTTCCTGTTCGATGCCCATGCTTTGCATCATGGAAACGAACAGGTTGCTGAGAGGCGCGCTGTTCTTGAGATCGCCCTTCGGCGCGACGACGAGGTGCTGTCCGTGCTTGAAGCGTCCGCCGGCCAGCAGGATCGGCAGTTGATTGGTGCTATGGCTGCTGGCGTTTCCGAGATTGCTGCCGAACATGACGGAGGTGTTGCGCAGGATCGATTCGCCCCCTTCCTTCGTCGTTTTTAGCTTGGCGATCAAGCCGCCGATCGATTTCATCATCGCTTCTTCGACCCGTCGCAACTGTGCGATTTTTTCCGGCTCCTGACCGTGGTGCGAGAGGGCATGATGGCCCATCGTGACGCCCGGGATGGGCATCACATAATCATCGCCGCCGATGTGGATCGTCACGACGCGGGTGCTGTCGGTCTGCAGCGCCAAGGGCATGAGGTCAAACAGCAGATCCATTTTCCCGATAACGTCGGCGGCATTCTGCACGTCGCGCGGCACCGATGCACTCACCTTCGGCTTCGGCTTCTTCGACCAGGCTTGCATCGCCTGGAGGCGGCGCTCCATCTCGCGGACGCTATTGAAGTATTCATCGAGCTTGTCGCGGTCGGCCGCTCCGACGCGGCCGCCCAAGCGTTTGGCATCGTCGCTCACCGCGTCGAGAATGCTGCGCCCTTCGTTCAAGCGATCCATCTCTTGCCGCACTTCGTCGGGCGAGCCATCGAGAAACAGTTTTGCGAACACCTTCGACGGTTTGGTTTCCGCCGGCAACACGACGCCGCTACGATTGACCGAGATATTGCTATTCTCCACGCCCAGAATCAGCGACGAGAATCGCGTGACGGCGCCCAGTTTCTCCGCCACGAATTGGTCGACCGAGATGCTGTTGCGAAAGCCGGCGAGCTGCGGATTCGGAGCCGCAGTGAGAAACGTCACTTCCGAATTGTGGCCGCCGGCTTCGTTTCCCGGATGGGCGAAGCCGCTGAAAACCGTGTAGTCGCCACGATGGTCTTTCAACGCTTCGAGATACGGCGATTCTTTGAAGTCGCGGCCGATGCCGCTTGGAAAGAAGAGCGGGCCATGCATGCCCAGGGCCGTGCAAATGCAAACCATGCGCCTCGGTTGCCGCGCAGCCGCGGCGCCCCAACCACGCGGCATCATGGCATCCAAAAACGGCAACGCCAGTGAAACTCCGCTGGCACGCAGGAAAACGCGGCGAGTGAGAGCAGAGGCGACCGTGCGGTTCATCGTCTTCTTTCCTGGGAAGTTCATCGAGCCCGGCTGCGGGCGAATATATTCTTCGGCGAAAGCGCTAGAACCTGCGAACTACTGAGAATCAATGTCACGCTTGGCGTCGCTGTCCGCATTTATGCTTCGAACTAGGAATTGTCTCGAAACACCAGTCCACAACCCAAATAAGACCGAGGCGGTCACGCGTGTCAACGGCTTCCTCGCTGACGCTTCGGGCTAGTGTGGTTTCCTCGCTGACGCTTCGGGCTAGTGTTTTCTTTCGCCCGTAAAATTGCAATTGGCTCGGCGTGCCATCCAATTTAGTCGATGCTGAATGCCAGACGCAATCCGACGAGACTATGGCGTAGGCCCGGCCGGCTCCCGCCGCGATAGGCCGAGCGGCATTCCAGTGGATTATCGATCCACGAGCCGCCGCGGATCACCCGGCTTTCGCCGGTCGTGCCGATCGGATCGACCACGTCTTCCTTAGAGTATTTCTGTCCGAGCCAATCTTGGCACCATTGCCAGACGTTGCCATGCATGTCGTAGAGCCCCCAGGGATTGGGCGAAAAACTCCCGACCGGCATGCTTCGCTCGCGAAACACGCCCTTTTTGCCGTCGCCGTAGGCATAGCCGCCGTTGTAGTTCGCCTGATCGGTAGAGATGGTTTGGCCGCAATAGAAGGGCGTCGTGGTGCCGGCGCGGCATGCATATTCCCATTCGGCCTCGGTCGGCAGCCGATACGGCTTGTGATCTTTCTGCTGCAATTTCTTGATGAAGGCCTGGCATTCGTTCCAATTTATATTTTCGACCGGCAGGTTCTTCTCGCCTTTGAATTTGCTGGGATTTGAGCCCATGACCGCCGTCCACTGCTCCTGCGTTACGGTGTCGACGCCGAGGTAAAACCCCTTGGTCAGCGTCACTTTGTGCAGCGTTTCGTCGTCCTTCCGCTCCTTTTCTTCCTTGGGGCTGCCCATCATGAATGTGCCCGGCGGAATCCAGACGAACTTTACGCCGAGGCTGTTGGTCAATGATTTTTCGGGCGTTGGCGTCGAGAGTGCGGCAGCGGCGGCCGGCGCGATGGGTTCCGCGGCAAGCGCCGGGGCGCAAAGCAACGCGAACACCAGCGCCATCCGATAATTCAGCTTCATCAGGTCCTCCGATGCGACGCGTCGGCCCTGACAGGGCCGTTCAATAACGCGGCGCGAATTGTCGAACGGCCCCTACAGGGCCAGACAACGCGTCGCATCACCCAACCAGGGCTACACCGCCTATGCGGCTCCGCCCTGGTCTGACGGAATGAGCCTTTCAGGCTCGGGTTTCGGATGCAGCAACTAAACCGCCCCGGCCGACCTATTTCGACCGGAACAGCGGGCTTTGCACAAGTTCGTGGATCAGCGTGCGGAGACCGTAGGCATGGGGCTTCGAGCGATCGAGAATTTCTTGCACTTTGGCCCGATCGGAAAACGTCACGCCTGCGCCGGTTGAATAGGCAACCAGATTGTTTACAAGATTCCGGGCCACGGCTTCCTGGTCGTCGAGCAACAGCTTTTTGAATCGCTCGATATTGTCGAATTTTCGGCCGTCGGCCAACTCGCCGCTAGGATCGACCGGCGGTCCGAAGCAATACTGAAGGCCGCGATGGGTAAGCGGATCGACGGCCCGCTTGCCTTTTCCTCGGCTGCGATACGTCTCGCGCCAGCCGCCGATCACGTCGTAATTCTCCAGCGCGAAGCCGGGCGGATCCATGTATTTGTGGCAGGCGGCACACGTCTGCGAACGGCGGTGCTTGGCCAGTTGCTCGCGGATCGTCGTCGCGCCGCGCGTGTCGGGCTCGATGGTTCCGGCGTCGGCGGGCGGCGGCGGAGTTATCCGGCCAAGCAGGCGCCTCATCACCCAATTGCCGCGCACCACGGGCGAACTCAGCGTGCCGTTGGCGGTCACTTTCAAAATGCTCGCTTGGGTGAGCAGGCCGCCGCGATGGCTGCCGGGCGAAAGCGGCACTTTGCGAAATTCCTCGCCGACCACGCCCGATATGCCGTACTCCTCGGCCAGCCGGCGATTGAGCATCGCAAAGTTGGAATCGATCATAGTGGCCACACCCAGATCTTCTCGCAACAGTTCGTCGAAAAAAGATTCCGTCTCCTGGACCATCGCCGCTTGCAGAAGTTCGTCGAACTCGGGATAGAGGGCCCGATCGGGAGTGGTGGCGTCGATGGCGCGAAGATTCAGCCACTGGCCGCAAAAATTCTCGGTAAACGCTTCGCTCTTGGCATCGGCCAGCAGCCGATCGGTTTGGGCCCGGAGCGTTGCCGGCTCGTGCAGTTTTCCCTCCGCGGCGAGCTGCAACAATTCATCGTCGGGCATCGTGCTCCAGAGGAAATAGGAAAGCCGCGACGCGAGGGCATGATCGTCGAGCCGGCCCGGATTTTCCTGGAGGAAGAGAAACTCCGGCGACACGAGAATGGCTTTGTAGGCCCGCCGCAGCGCGCTTTGCAGCGACCCGCCTTCCGCCACAGCATCGTGGGCAAGTTGGATATATCGAGCCGTCTCCGCTTCGGAAACAGGCCGGCGAAACGCGCGGCTGGCAAATGCCGCTACGAGTGTGCCGATGTCCTTTGTCGGATTGGTCGAAACGACTTCGTAGGCAATTTCGCGGCGCTTCGGCTTGACGATTGCCTTGATCGGAAGATCGCCGAACAGGCGGCGCATGCTCGGGAGGGGCCACGAATCGAGCAGCGGCCCCTCCATTTCCACCCACTGAATGGCCATGCCCGAGCCCGCGTATTTCTCGCCGCCGATGTCTTGCACGTGAGTGCCATCGGCGGCGAAATCGCAACCGGCCGCGCTCATAAACAGCAACTCGCCCTTTTGCATTCGCATCGTGATTTCCGCGACGCGTGGTTTACCGACGGGAAGGTCGAAGGCGGCGGCCATGCGATTGCGGGCAAAGTTGGTCACCATCAGCTTGGCCACGACCGTCGGCCGGCCCGTGCTTTGATACGCGTAACCCGATAGCCGCACGCGATACATGCCGCTCACATCGGCATGCGCGTCGCGGAGCAGCGTGCCGCCGTAGGTCTCGTTCGGAAAAATCACCAGCGCATCGGGCAGGGCGCGGTAGTTCTGCTGAAATCGCGAACCGTCTTTGGTGAGCGATCCAGTCGGCTTGGCCAGTTGCTCTTTGATCTGTGGAAGATCGAGATACGAAATCCGCAGTTTCTTGAACGCCGGCCGAGGGCTGAAGTTCAAAGCCGCGTCGAGGGCCGCATCGGCAGCCTTGAGATACGAATCGATCTGCGTCGATGAAAGCCGGAGCGCTTCGGACACATTGTCGAAACCATAGGCCGAACCATCTTCCGGCAGCATTCCGGCGAGCGGGATGTCGATCGACAGCAGGTCGTGCACCGTGTTTTCGTATTCGACGCGGTTCAGCCGGCGCCAGGGCACTCGTCCGGTTGCGGCGTGCCGGGCGGCGTCGTGCTCGCTCAGAAAACCGCCGAGCGATTTCAGAAACGCGGCGACTTCATCCGCCGGCGGCTTCGCCTCATCCTTGGGCGGCATTTCGCGCCGCTGCACGCGGTCGAAAACGTACGTCCAACGTGCCTCGATCGGCGGATCGTCGAGTCGCGTCGAAAGGGATTCCAGATCGAGGCCCCCCTTTTTGCTCTCCGCATCGTGGCACTCGACGCACCGCGATTCGATGAATTCGCGAGCCGGCTTGGGCAGTTCTGCGGCATGCAGAGCCGCCGCTGCAAACGGCAGAACGAAGATTGCGAACACACAATGCTTCATGGCAGAGGCGGCGTCCACGCTCGCTCGACAGTCGGCAAACCAAGCGGGCGAGACGGAAGGCAAGTCGGAAGGCGGGGCTGGACTGGGCAGTCCTCCATCATTTCCAGTACACCGGCCGCTCGTCAAGACGATCGCGTCAATCCATCAAAGGTCTTGCCCTTAAAGCTGGCTCGGCAACCATTGTCGCCCTACAATGTCGAGCGACTCGAGCGCTGGCACTCGAAATCCCATATGCGCCGCGCTTCGCCGTTACTTTGGTCATCGCCGTTGGTTTGCTGAGGCGCCCATCGAAAATGCTGACTCTCGTTACCGGGGCCACCGGGCTTGTCGGGAATAATGTCGTGCGGCTGCTGGTCGAACGTGGGGAGCAAGTGCGGGTTTTGGTGCGCGCGAATTCCGGAAGCGGCCGCGGAGCTCAGGCTTTGGAGGGCCTGCCGGTCGAACTCTCGATCGGCGATGTTTGCGATGCCGAGTCGGTGCGGCGGGCTTGCCACGGCGCCCAGCGCGTCGTGCATGCCGCTGCGATGGTGCAAATCGGTTGGACCGGCTTGGAAGCACAGCGAGCGATCAACGTCGGTGGAACGCGCAATGTCGTCGCGGCCGCCGCGGCCGAAGGGGCCCGGCTGCTCTATGTTTCCACGGTGAACACGCTCGGCTTGGGCGACCGCGAGCATCCGGCCGACGAAGAGACCGCCGGCGTCGAGCCAGTGCTCTGCCCGTACGTCATCACGAAGCGCGAAGCGGAGCGCGTGGTTCTGGATGCGGCCGGCAGCGTAGCGGCCGGCAGCGTAGCGGCCGGCAGCGGATTGGACGCGGTGATCGTGAATCCAGCCTATATGCTCGGGCCGTGGGACTGGAAGCCGTCGTCGGGCCGGATGCTTTTGCAGATCGCGGGTGGTTGGGCCAAACTCGCGCCGCCGGGAGGCAACGATTTTTGCGACGTGCGCGACGTGGCGACCGGGATTCTTTCGGCGCTTGCGCGCGGTCAGCGCGGCCGGCGATATATCTTGAGCGGCGAATACATGTCGTTTCTCGATGCGTGGCGGATGTTTGCCCGCATCATCGGCGTGAAGCCGCCCTGGTTTGCCGCCCGCCGGCCGGGTCTATGGGTTTACGGCCATGCCGGCGATTTATGGGGAAAACTGACCGGCCGGGAACCGGAGCTGAACAGCGCCGCCGTGGAGATGGCAAAGCTCGAGCACCATTATTCCTACGCCCGCGCCGCCGCCGAACTCGACTACCGCCCCCGCCCCGCGCTCGAAGCCGCCGAAGCGGCGTGGGCATGGTTTCTGGAGCATCGGTACGCATGAAGGCGCTGCTAGCCTCGCCGCTTACGGCGGGTGGAACCGCCATTGAACCCTGCTGTTTGATCATCGGGTTGGCGGTTATAATTCCCTGCTGTTCAGGGTTGCAATTATTTCGCGGCAAAGGAATCGTGTCGTCATGGATAAAGAGTTGAGCGATCGCGTGGCGTCGTTTCATCGGAGGTTGGTCCAATTGCGGGATTCTCTTTGACTTCGCTACGAAGCAAGCCGAAACCGCGAAGATCGACGAGCAGATGGCGACGGCCGGTTTTTGGAACAACCAGGAACGGGCTCAGGCCGTCGTCGGGCAGCGGAAAGCGCTGAACGCCATCGTCAAGCCGATGGAAGAACTGCTCCGCACCGACCAGGAACTCGATGCCCTGGTGGAAATGGCGCGCGAGGATGACACGTTCGTTCCCGAATTGCGCAGCGAATTGGATCGGGCCGAGCCGGCGCTGGCCGATCTAGAACTGAAATCGCTCCTCAGCGGCCCGCACGACGCCAACGCGGCCATCATGACGATCAATGCCCGCGATGGCGGCACCGACGCCAACGATTGGGCCGAAATGCTGCTGCGGATGTACACGCATTGGGCCCAGAAGCAAGACTACACGGTCGAGCTGTTGGACCGGCAAGACGACGACGTGGCCGGAATCCAAAGCGCCGCGATCATCGTCCGCGGGCCGATGGCCTATGGGTATCTCAAGGGCGAGACCGGCATGCATCGGCTGGTGCGCATCAGTCCGTTCAACGCGGAAGGAAAGCGGCAAACCAGCTTTGCGGCCGTCGATGTGTCGCCGGAAGTCGCCGAGGCGGCGGAAGTCGAAATTCGCGACGAAGATATCCGCGAAGATGTGTTTCGCGCGAGCGGGGCCGGCGGCCAACACGTCAACAAAACCTCGAGCGCCATCCGCTTGACGCACCTGCCGACGAATATCGTCGTGCAATGCCAGAACGAGCGCAGCCAGCACAAGAACCGCGCCACCGCCTACAAGATGCTGCGGGCCCGACTGGCTCGGATGGAAGAAGAAAAACGCGAAGCCGTCCAAGCATCGAAATACATGGGCAAGGCGAAAACGGGCTTCGGCTCGCAGATTCGTAATTACTTCCTACATCCCGACCAGCGTGTAAAAGATCAGCGAACCGGCTATTACATGGGCAACTTTCAAAACGTGCTGGATGGCAATATCCAGGGCTTTTTGGATGCGTATCTGCGCTGGCGCGTTATCGGCGCGGCGCCGGAAAGCGCGAAGTCCGACGACGATTAAACCTTCATCTTTCCTTCGGCCACGCGGCATCGCAGCTCGCTTGCGGTTTCGCAAGTCTGCGGTCAGGCCCGGTGTGGATCACCTGCCTTGAACGAACTGCTGCTGACCGCCGGCGACCGCTTGCAACTGCGCTTCGCGCGCCGCGGCGACCGTTGGGAACACATCGTCGAATTTCGAACCGACGGCAAACTGGCGTGGCGATTGAACTCGATCGAAGGAACGCCCGACAACGATTGGCCGTCGAGCCCGGCATTTCAAAGCTTGGCGATGCATGCGGGGCCCGAGGGCCGAAAGTTCGCGCTGCTGGTGGGCATGGCCGGCGCCAGCCATTGGTCGGCGAGCATCGAGGCAGACCCCGCCGCCGAGCGGATCGTGTTCGACATCGCCTGCCGGATCAAACAGGAACCAAAATGGCTGGGCAGCAGTTATCTCGCATGGCCGTCGGACGGTAAGGAAAGCAGACTGGTTATCGAACCGGCCGGCCCGCAATCAACAAGCGACATTTCGCGGCCGGTGATCGAAGTCGAGGCAAATCAGATCCGGATTTGCGTGCCGCATCGAATTGATCCGCTGCCACGAACCGTGCGCTGGAAATACTCGATCCCGGCAAGCCCGGAATCGGTCTAGTTACCCCGCGCACTGGCTCAGGCTTGGCCATCGAAATCCGGGCTTGCATGGCGATGCTTGTTTGATAATAAATAACCACTCATTCAGAAAAGATTCCACCCCACCCAATTGGCCGATGCTTTATACACTTCTTGGCAGTTTGCTGATTCTGGTTGTCATCTTCGGCGTGGTCGCGCTGGCGGCGCGGCTTACGCTCGGGGAGTAGGCTGCCGACCGAGACGGGGCGACGGGCGAGGAGATGCTTTGCGCGCGACTCAGAGTAGCCCGGGGAAGCGAGTTGCCATGGGCAAGGCGGTTCAGTGGAGGTCCCTCGGCTTGGCGGCCGGATTGGTGGTGGGGCGGGGGTTGGCGCGGTGTTTTTCCATCACCACCCGCTTGCCCTGATCGCTGAATTCGACGCGCGACATGAAATTGCGCATCAGCAACACGCCCCGACCGCACGGGCATTCGAGATTCTCTTCCGCCGTGGGATCGGGAAGCTGATCGGGATCGAATCCCAAGCCCTCGTCGATGATCTCGATCCAGAATTTCTCGGGCGTTCCGCAACACGCCACGCGCACCTGCTTCGACGCGTCGTGCCGATTCCCGTGCTTGATCGCGTTGACGATCGCCTCTTCCACGGCCAGATGCACGCTGAACACGTCGTGCGGGCTCCACTCGGCGAGCTCAAGCCGCTCGCGCACTTGCTCGACGACTTGTTTCCCGGCGGCCTGAGAGCTGGGAAAACTGATGCGAATCGACCAATTGTTGGACGTCTCTGACATGGCCGATGGGTTCGGACAGCGGTCGATGGTGGCGTGCGTTGAAGACGAAAACAGGGGCGGTTTGGATTGTCTTCGGCTCGGATCAAGAACGCAGGTTGCGAACGCGGGCGTTGGTCGTTTTCGCTTCTTCGATTCTTCTCTTCGGGCTTCGCTACAGGTCGGTTCGGCGGTTCAAAAAGCCGCCAGCGCGTCGGCCTCACCCTCTTTAATGTCGAACAGCTTGTTCAACTTCGTAATCGCGAACACTTCGTAAATCTGCGGCCGAATGCCGCTGAGCTTCAGCCGTCCGCCGTGGAGCTTGACTTTCTTATCGAGCGTGATCAGTTTTCCGAGCGCGGCGCTGGAAAGAAACTCGACGTTGGAAAAATCCAACAGCAGGTTCTTGCGGTTCTCCTCTTCGACCAATTGGAACAGCTCTTGGCCGAGCTCTTGAATGTTCGATTCGTCGAGGATCTTTCGATCGACGAAGCGTACGACCGAGACTTCGCCCTTTTCTTGAATTTCGAGCCGACGACGTTGGGCCATCGAATTCCTCCACGGAACCGGCCGGGGAATGGCCTGAAACTGGGCCGCCTGGCGCATTGCGACTATCTTACATTCCCGTCATCTTATTCGGCCCGGCGCGCCTGTCAAGATGCGCCCCTCAAGGCGCAGCCGCCGTGCGCGGTAAATGCGGCTTGAGCGTCGCCTGCGAGAGAAGCAAGAAGTTCGTGCCGCGGAACTCGGTCAGTTCGCCCGTCACCGTCCAAAACAATGTCTCGGGCGAATCGCTGACCGTTCGCGCAATCCGCTGCCCGCAAAGGTTCTCCAGGCAATCGAAATGCAACGTCCCATCCAGCGATGTGAAGCTGACGCGGTCGCCGGCGATCTTGAACATCCCGAGTTGGTCGATCAGCCGGGTCCCTTCACGCCAATGGCCGTTGATTTGCCCGCCGTCGATCCGCGGGCCGCGCGGCGTCGCGGCTTTCGCGGCTGTCGCCATCGTTGCGCCGCTCGGATTCGAGCTGCCCGGCGAACCGCCTGCCGGCGGCGTTGCCGAGGCGATCGCGATGGCATCGGGTCCTGTGAAATTCGAGCTCGAGCCATCGGATGGCCCGCCGCCAAACGCGACGCCGCCGGCGAAATTCAATGCCGCCAGAACCGCCAACGCCAGCAGCATCGGCTGCCGCAGCCATCGACCGATCGGTTGAATGCGCATGTCTTCTTGCCTGATCTCGGTTGCAACGAGCGGCGCGAACGTCGCCGGCTTTGCGGCAACGTTTGGCCCGGTCGTTGATTGGTCGGCTACTGCAAGTATTCGACATAAAGCGGGCGCCGCGGCAAGCGCGGGCCACGCATCCTGCGAAAATTCCAAAACGAACTGCGAAACTGTCGCCCGAGGCGTAAGCGCAGGCATGCCAGCGTGGCTCTCTCGCTGTAGTCTTCCGGCTATGGGATGATGCAAACGAGCGACATCGGTTGCGGTTCGACAACACGCCTCGCAAATTGAATCGCGCCGAAATGCCACAATCTGGCGGCGCAAAGCGATGGCCTGCCGCAGCTTTCGCAATTCGCAGCCCGCGGCGTTTTTCGCAGGCATGGCATGTGCCTTGGAATCGGTTCGTTCTCGTCCGAACCGCAGCCATTCCAAAGGCCATCTGATGAACGGTGTTGGTTGTATTCTTCGCCGGCGCACTCTAATCGCACTTGGCGGCATCATCGTTACGGCCATTCTCTTCGCTACCGCGCGCCGCAGCGCCGCCGACGATCGCGTCGGATCTCGGCGCGACGATCCGACGCCAATCGGCTCGCTGAGCGTGTCGGTCTTGAGCGGCCGCACGTTTGAGGGCCAGCTCGATCCGCAAACCGATCGCGAGCTACTTTGGCTCCGCGTGGGCGAAGGGGCAATCGTCTTGCGCCGGCCGATCGAATGGAGCCGTGTCGTGCGCGTTCGGCAGGGCAACAAGGAACTCTCTCCGGATGAACTGCGCGCGATCGCCCATTCCGCGCCAGCGGCGACCCGAGAGCCGCTGCTTCCGCCGCCACCGGTTCCCGCCACGGATTGGACGGTCGCAAAAACCTGGCTCACTGCTCCGGCAAACCGCAGCGCTCCGGCCGCGCCGCCGAGCCCCGTGGCCGCTTTGCAAATCGATGTCGAGCTCGGCCATTGGACGCCGGGCGTCGAGCCGAGCGGCATCGTGGTCTGCATCCATCCGACCACCGCCGATGGCAGCCTGGCGCCCGTCGACGCGACAATGGCCGTCGATCTCATCGGCCAACGGCCGGCGAGCGAAGGGGCGGGCGACGGGCTGGCAACCATCGGCCGCTGGACGCAAGCGGTGCGTGCCGGCGATTTTGGCCCGCTGGGAGCCGAGTTCCGATTTCCGTTCCAAGCAGTCCATCCTGACTTCGATCTGGAATTGCGAGCGCACGGATTGGTGCATGTGCGCCTCAGCGTGCCGGGCCAGGGAACATTCGCGGCCAGTCAGGCGCTGGTCCGCCTCCGGCCCTATAGCGCCGTGCGCGACCGCCTGCAAGAACACACCGGCAGCCGCTTCGCCCCCATCGAAGAAACCGACCGCTAGACCAGCGCAGCAACGAACCGCGGATCACCCGGATAACAAACGCTTCCGACGGACGTGGCCGAAATAAGTCTCGGCCGAAAAACAACTTCTCCACAGACCCTTCTCCTCTTGCGGGAGAGGGTAGGGTGAGGGGTTTGAAAAGCGGAAGTTATTTTTCGGCCGGGTGACTATCCGCCGGGTTTTTTCATTGCCAGGCTGTGAAGGATCAATACCGAGCCCATCGACATCAGCGACCAACCGAGCCAACTTGGCGGGCGAACGACTTTGCGGGCCACAGAGCTATTGGTGGCGAAGAACGGGCTCGCGACCGCGGCCGACGGTGCGTCTTGAAACCGGCTGGCTAGAAATTGCGTCGTCTTCGGGCTGAGCGTGGCCGATTCGAACGTGCGAAACTGCAACCCCAAGAGCAGCAGCACCACGCCGATCATCATGAACTGGTTGCGATTGAATTCCATGGCAGCGAGCTTTCCGGTTCGCGTGAAAGAATCGGACAGGTTCTTTCACAGGGCCTTGCCGGTCCGTCGGCCTGAGAATCCCTCCTCCTCTGCATACCTTATCGAACCGGCCTGTCGAAAAAATTCAACATCGGGGCCTACTGCGCAGGCTAGCGCGGTTCTGCCGAACAAATGGCCCCACGCGCAAATCGCCTCACCGAGGCCTTTTCCGCGATCCCTTTCGCATTTCCAGCCGATCAAGGAAATTGGTCTGGATCGCCGCTCGCTTCGGCGCCAGCGGCGTTGTCGGGCCATTCCGGGGCACCGAAAAGCCTGGGCCTCGCCCCACCCCACGCAATGTTCAATGCGCCTCGACCGTGCGGCGATGCGCAGATTGTCTGGTGAAGGCGCGGGCGGGAGCAATTCGACTAAGGCTCGGCCGCAAAACAACTTCCGCTTTTTGAATCCGTCACGCTGTCGTCTCCCGCAAGGGGACAGGGGTTGAGAAGTTATTTTCGGCCGAGCCTGGGCCCATTTCTATTTCCGCCACGAACTTCACAGCGGCGCTTTCGCGGTTCGCCGTGTACGGGCTTGGCGCGTGCTTACTCAGCGCGGCTCGCAGGTGTATAATGTCGGTGGAAGAAAGTTGAGCAGAATCGGCTGGAACGGATCCGCTGTCGTGGAGCCCGCAGAGCAAGGGGGATGTCTTCCTGCGGCGGCTGGCGGCGGGGCATGCTTCGGCCGATTGCCTTGGGGGCGAACTGGGTTCGACCGGATGGCTGAAGTGCAGGTGGCGTGTCGTGGTTGGTCAGTTGGCCACGTTAATAAGCTGACCAAATCCTTCATTTGCCGAAGGTAGCTTCGCGTTGGCTGCCTAGAGATAGACAGCCCCGACTGCGGGTCTTCGTCGGAGAGGCCCAAAAGTTCGGTCACCAATTCCGAATCGTCTCAGGTCATTGGCGGGCACGCCCGAGACTAAAAACTGTTCCTGCCTAGCTCAAAGGGCGCCCCGCCGGTTGGGGGCCTGCGAGCGAGAGCGTAAATGATCCGGCTACACACGTAGAAGCCTTCACGGAAACATTGCGGGACGCGGGTTCGATTCCCGCCGCCTCCAATCGAGGCTGCTTGCGCGCGAATCGCAAGCAGCCTTGTTGATTAAAGTCATGGCGACAAGTGCCACACAAGAGACGCGAGTTGGTTTCCCGCCGCACGCGCAACAGCTTCCAGACATACTTCAATCGGATGACGGCGTATCCTTTTCAAACCATCGAGGTTTGCTAGACCGGGCCGCATTCGATAATCTTCGTGGAGGTGTTCATCGTAGGCGGCCTTGTCAATTGCAAGCCGGGGCAACCCCGATCGATTCCGGCGATCCCCCGCCGGACCGGCCATCCGAGCACCGCGATTTCGGCATCCTCGCGCTGTGCAGACCGGGCATCAAGCGCGACGAGTTGCTGCACGGAGCGAGCATGTTTGGCGGAATCTTATCAAGACGATGCCCGCCATCCCCAGGCCTCGACTTGCTGCGCGAGTTGACCGGCAGGATCCCGATGAGCAGCGATTGGTAAAGATCGTCGCACCTCTGCTGCGTTATCTGCCGAGTGCCGCGCCCAACACGGCTGTCTGTAGAAGTCAGACACTCTATTACATAACCCACTTGGGGCGCAATAAACGCCAAAATCGTGGGCTCGTGATGGCATGGATTTCGTGAGGGGGGTACAATCGCGCCAGGTTTTCTACGGAGCAGTTCTGACCCCTTTTTCTCGGGGACGGAGTCTCTATTTCTTCTTTTTATGGAAAAGCTCCAGAGGATTCTCTCACATCTATGGTTCTTTTCGTTCACCGGCCGGGTTTGAGTTGCCGTTTTCTTCCCCTACTTTGTTCTTCTTGAATGTGCCGGTGAATTGGAAGCCGAGATAGCTCATGAATTCCGGAGCGCCGGTCTCGCGGTCGCGGCAGCTTCGGCCGGCTGATCCGATCAGCGCCACGTTTTCGCTGAACTTGTAACCGAAACCGACGTTGAAAAACGGATCGTCTGGCAGGCCGTGTTCGGGGAACGTGAAATCGGCGAATTCCGCCATTAGCGAGAATTTTTTCGTTGCATCGTATTCGGCCGCGATGCCGCTGAAAAAGCTGCTATAGCGCGAGCCGCTCAAGCTCAGGTAATATTGTGCTTCGCCGTAGACATAGAGCTTCTTGTCGAAGAAATGTTTGCCGAATTCGAGCGGCAGAAGAAGCTCCGTCAGCCCGCCACCGACGCCGGTCGCTTTATTGCCGGTGGGAATCAGCACCTGGGGAAATGTCGAGATGCTTATGCCGTAATCTTTTTCGTCGATGAAGCGATCTTTGTAGCCAAGTTCGAGGTCGCCGAAACCGGCGGTGGGCTCGCCCCCATTTTCGGAGCTGACATAGTTTATGAGCGGAAATTCGGCAGTGAATTGATTGTGGTCGTTCGTGCCGTAGTTGAGATCAAGAAACGGCGCGGCCTGGATCAGTACATCCCGAGTTTTTGTTACGTCGTCGGAAACGTCGAATTCATAGCCATTGGCGCCGGGCGTGTCGGGATCATTGGTCACCAGTGGCGGCCCGGCAAGCGTCGGCGTCGCTCGCAAGAGCACCGCTGCGGCCAAAAGGCCGGAAAACATTACACGAAGGTTCCGCATCTTTTGCACATCCATGCGGCGTTACCGGTTGCGGGGGGTTGGCCGAAGAGTTGGCGAGCATCCATGCGCCCAACGACGGGCCTATCGGCTAGTTTCGACCAATTTTGCTCGATCGGGCAAACCGATTTTGCAAGTTTATTGGCCTGCTGGGTGAGCGGTTTGGATCAGGCAAGATTTGCCGGCATAAGCCCGGGCGATGGCCGCGAGTTCGCCGGCCCGTTTGCTGCGGCCGTAGATCGACGCAGGAGCAGCCGGGTCTTCCTCGACTTTCGGCCGCCCAGCGATGGCCGGCCCGGCAGCGGCCAACCAGGAAATCAGCACGATGACCAGCGGCGTCGGCGCCGATCGACAGGCATCGAGCACATTCGTCAAACCCGTCTCATTGACGGCAAAGAACTCCGCTTCGCTTCACGGCCGCGTCAGCCCGGCAACATGGTAGACGATGTCGGCCCCGGTCACGGCCGGCCCGAGGCTTTCCGGCGCGATGACATCCCCTTTGACGACGCGAGCGCCCAGCTTTCGCAACTGCTCGCAGCGCGATCCGCGACGGGCCAGGCACGTTACCTCCTCGCCTGCCGCGACGAGTGCCGGGCCAATCGGCCGCCGATGTATCCAGTGGCGCCGGTGACGAAAATCCAGGGATTCTTGTGATCTTTCACGGTCGATTTCGGAGGCGATGGCGCCGAGGTCCGCGAGTCGACGTTCGTCCCCGGGAATTTCGCCGCGATAGTTGAGCCACCGCTCGCCAGTGAGTATTCTATGTTCAGTGATCGCCCGGTCGAATCTTTTCCCGCCGAAATACCTCGGTCGATCGCCGATTCTTCCGCCCACCATTCCCGCCTCAGGAATCCATTCCATGCACCGCATCGTCCGCTGCGCCGGCCTCTGCGTCGCCGCACTTTGTCTCACAGCACTTTTTCTCAATGCTCGATCGGCCGTGGCCGAAAGCGGCAATTTCGAAGTCACGGTCGAAGCCGGAAAACTCGACCGGGCCAATACGCCGGTCTCGGTCGATGTCGAAGTTCCGGCGGCGCTCGCGAACGCTTCGGTTCAACTACACGACGCCGACGGGCATGCGATTGCCGGCCAATTGACGCCGCCCGGCTTGAACGATTCCGATGCACCGCCGCCGCCGGCGGCTGCCACCTTGCCGCGCGAATTGCATTTCATCCTGCCGAAGCTCGCCGCCGGCGCCACGCTGCAATTGAAAGGCACGCTCGCCACCGATCTGCCCGACGCGACCAAACGGACGGCCGAATTCCATTGGCAAGACGTTCCGAAGGATCACATCCGGCTGAGCTTCGGCAGCCGGCCTGTCATGGACTACATCGATGCGCCCTACGACAATTCCGACAAGTCGACGCGGGAAAAGACGTTTAAAGTCTATGACCATCTCTTTGATCCGGAAGACGGCAAGCGGCTTGTAACCAAAGGCCCCGGCGGGCTGTACACGCACCATCGCGGGCTTTTCTACGGCTTTCAGCGCGTTAGCTACGGTCCTAAGAACGCCACGAAAGTGAACATCTGGGAATGTCCCAATGCCCACCAGTCGCATGAAGGCGTGTTGTCGAGCGAGGCGGGGCGGGTGCTGGCGCGGCATCTGCTGGCCATCGCTTGGCATGGGCCGGAGAAGGCCACCGGACCAGCCGGACCCGTGTTCGCGCGCGAGAAACGGGAGATGACGGTTTACGACGTGCCCGGTGGGACGATGATCGATTTCGTGTCGCTTTTGCGGACGACCGATCTCGGCCCGATCCGCCTCGACGGCGACCCGCAACATGCCGGCTTTCAGTTCCGAGCCTCGCAAGAAGTGGCCGACAAAACGCATGGCCAGACGATTTACATCCGGCCCGACGGCATCGGCCAGCCCGGCGAGACGCGCAATTGGGATGCCAAGGGGCGCGATGCGCGGTGCGTGAATTTGCCTTGGAAGGGAATGAGCTTCGTGCTCGGCGACCAGCGCTATACGGCGGCGCTTTTGGACCGGCCCGACAATCCCAAAGAAGCCCGCTACAGCGAGCGCGACTACGGTCGCTTCGGCTCGTATTTCGAATACGATTTGAAGGACGATCATCCGCTGCTGATCCACTATCGATTCTGGCTTCAGCGCGGCGAACCGGCGCAAAAGCAAATCGCCTCGATGGACGACGACTTCGTAGAACCGGTCAAAGCGACTGTAAAGATGCTGTAGCTGATTGTAGCAGGCACACTCCGTGTGCCGTCGGCGCAACGCGGGGGTGCCTGCGCGCAGTGCAGGGCAGATGGCACACGGAGTGCCTGCTACATTGGTCGCGGCTCCGCCGCGATGTGGTGCCCCGGAGCCCGCAGCCCAGGCACGGACGAAATCGCTGGTAAAGGCAGCGGCACACAATTCATCACACCCATAATGCCCACGATCGACGAACTTTTCTTCGAAGGACAACCATCATGAAGCGATGTTTCTGGCCGATGTTGGCGGCGATTGCGGTTGCCGGTTTGTTTGCGGCCGGTTCGCCGGTGCGTGCCGCGGAATCCGAAGCGCCGCGCGAATCGGCGTGGAACATGGATTCGCCCGACAACACGCCGCCGCCCGGCTTCATCGCGCTATTCGACGGCAAAGATCTGAGGAATTGGAAAGGCTTGGTTTCGCCGTCGGGCGGGCCGCCGGCGCGGGCAAAGATGTCGCCGGAGCAGCTTGCTAAAGCCCAGAAAAAGGCCGATCAGCAGATGCGCGATCATTGGAAAGTGATCGATGGCGTGTTGCACTACGACGGCAAAGGGCAAAGCCTCTGCTCGGCAAAAGACTACGCCGACATCGAACTCTGGGTCGATTGGAAAATTACCCCGAACGGCGATAGCGGCATCTATCTCCGCGGCAGCCCGCAGGTGCAGATCTGGGACCCCTTCCACACGAAGATCGCCGCCGCCGGCTCGGGCGGGCTCTACAACAACCAGAAATATCCACACGATCCGCTGGAAAAAGTCGACCGGCCCATCGGCCAGTGGAACCGCTTCTTCATCCGCATGGTCGGCCCGAACGTCAGCGTTTATTTCAATGGCAAGCTCGTGGTCGACAACGTGGTGCTGGAAAACTATTGGGAGCGCAACAAACCGATTTATCCGAAGGGCCAAATCGAGCTGCAGCACCACAACAGCGAACTGTTCTATAAGAACATCTATCTTCGCGAGCTGAAAACAGAATGAGCCGCGGCGGCCTTCGCGGCGCAGAACACACTAACGCGATGCGTTCGCGAGGGACACC
Organism: Pirellulales bacterium; assembly: GCA_036267355.1. Taxonomy (NCBI): domain Bacteria; kingdom Pseudomonadati; phylum Planctomycetota; class Planctomycetia; order Pirellulales; species Pirellulales bacterium. Next base: position 23,232 of record DATAWG010000115.1, read on the forward strand.
TACTTCACGACAAAACTCACCATGCGGCTGGGGATCACGACGACTTTAACCACGGTTTTGCCGTCTAGTTGCTCTGCGATCTTCGCGTCGGCGCGAGCGAGCGCTTCCAAGGCCGCGGAATCGCTTCCTGTCGGGGCCTGGATCCGCGCGCGCACCTTGCCGTTGATCTGCACCGGAAGCTCGATCGTGTCTTCCCGCAGCCAGTCTGCATCGGCCGCCGGCCAAGGCTCGTAGGCCAACGACTTCTTGTGGTCCAACAGTTCCCAAAGCTCCTCCGCCAAATGCGGCGCGAACGGCGACAGCAATAGCACGAACGATTCCATAATCTCGCGCGGCCGGACGTCGGCCTTGGTAAAAAAATTGGTGAACTCCATCATCCGCGCGATGGCCGTGTTGAAATCGAGCCGCTCGATGTCGCGCGTCACCGCGGCGATCGTCTTGTGCAGCAAGCGATTCTGCTCCGGCGTAGCCGCGATTGGCTGCACGGCCGGATTCAGTTCAAGCGATTCGCTTCGCTCGGCCACGATCATCCGCCACACGCGGTCCAAGAAACCGCGCACGCCGTTCACGCCCGTCATGCTCCAAGGCTTTGTCGCTTCGAGCGGGCCCATGAACATCTCATACAGCCGCAGCGAATCCGCGCCATATTCTTTCACCACGCGATCGGGATTCACCACATTCCCGCGGCTCTTCGACATCTTGTATGCCCGGCTATCGACTCGGATCGACGGATCGGCCGTGAGCACGAAAAACTCGCCTTGCTTCTCGACCACCGATGCCTCGACGCGCACCGGCTTGGCCGGCCGGCCGCTTTTGCGCTCGACCGGCTTGTTGTCGGCATCGAGCCGCACGTCGGCCGCGCTCAGCCAGCCCCCTTCTTCTTTCCGATAACCGGTGAATTCCATCTCGCCAAGAATCATGCCTTGATTCACCAGCTTGCGAAACGGCTCCGGCATGCTCACATGCCCGCGATCGAAAAGCACTTTGTGCCAGAAACGAGCATAGAGCAGATGGAGGACGGCGTGCTCGGCGCCGCCGATATACAAATCGACGGGCATCCATGCGCGCTCGAGCTGCGGATCGACCAGTGCCCGGTCGTTGCGGTTGTCGATGAACCGCAGATAGTACCAGCAGGAGCCGGCCCATTGCGGCATCGTGTTCGTTTCGCGCTTGTAGCGGCGGCCGTCGCGAGTGACATAGAGCCAATCGGGCGGCGCTTTTTCCAGCGGCGGTTCGGGGCGGCCGATCGGTTTGAAGTCGGCCAATTCCGGCAGATTCACCGGCAGTTCGCCGGCTGGCACGGTGATCCGCCGGCCCGTCGGTTTGCCGGCGGCATCCACTTCGTGCAGGATCGGAAACGGCTCGCCCCAAAACCGCTGCCGGCTGAAGAGCCAATCGCGCAGCTTCGTGTTGACCGCGACGCGACCGAGGCCGCCGCGGGCCAGATTGGCGGCGATCTTCTCCTTGACCTCCGCCGTCGACAGCCCGTCGTAGGCGCCGGAATTGATTGCGGCACCTTCGCCGACGAAAGCGGATTGGAGACTGGCGATTTCTTCGTGGATCGCCGGAAGAGGCGTCAACGGTGCGACCACTTGCACGATGGGCAATCCGAATGTTTTCGCGAATTCGAAATCGCGCTCGTCGTGGGCCGGAACGGCCATGATCGCGCCGGTGCCGTAACTGGCCAGCACATAATCGGCGATCCAGATCGGCACGGGCTGAGCGTCGACGGGATTGATGGCATACGATCCGGAAAAAACGCCGGTCTTTGTTTTGGCAAGTTCGGTGCGATCGAGATCGCTTTTGGTGGCCGCCTTATCGACGTAGGCTTTCACGGCCTCGGCATTTTCCGGCCCCGTAAGCCGGGCCACGAGCGGATGCTCCGGCGCGATGACCATGTAGGTGGCGCCAAAAAGCGTGTCGGGCCGAGTGGTGAAAATTCGCAGCACATCAACCGGCGGCTTGGCCGGGTAATCGCTCTTTCCCCGGGCTGATTTCCAAGATTCAAAATCGGCGACGGCCGGTTTGCCGTCGCGATTCCGCGATTCGCCGACGAAGAAATCCACTTCCGCTCCCGTGCTGCGGCCGATCCAATCGCGCTGCAATTTTTTGATGCTCGCCGGCCAATCGACCAGTTCCAGATCGTGCTCGAGCCTGTCGGCATAGGCCGTGATTCGCAGCATCCATTGCCGCAACGGAAGCCGAACGACCGGATGCCCGCCGACTTCGCTCAGGCCTCCGACAACTTCTTCGTTGGCCAAAACGGTGCCGAGCGCGGGACACCAATTCACGGGCGCTTCGTGCTCGTAGGCCAACCGATGTTCATCTTGATAGCGGGCAATCACGTCGTCCCCCGCGGCGGCGATTTCCGCCGGGACCGGCAACTCGCGGATCGGCCGCCCTTTTTGTGCGGCCGAGTCGAACCATGTGTCGTAGAGTTCCAGAAAAATCCACTGCGTCCAGCGGAAATAGTCGGGATCGGTCGTGGCCAGTTCGCGTTGCCAATCGTAGCTGAAGCCGAGCGACTTCAGTTGCCGGCGGAAGTTGGCGATATTCCGCTCGGTGCCGATGCGCGGCGGCGTGCCGGTTTTGATGGCATGTTCCTCGGCCGGCAGTCCGAAGGCGTCGAAGCCCATCGGATGCAGCACCGCTTTGCCGCGCATGCGTTCGAAGCGGCAGACGATGTCCGTGGCAGTGTATCCCTCGGGATGGCCGACGTGCAGGCCATCGCCGCTGGGATAGGGGAACATGTCGAGCACGTAGAGCTTCGCCGCACGGGCGCCCGGCAGCCGTGGGGCGGCAAACGTCTGCTCGGCCTCCCAGCGGGCTTGCCATTTCGGTTCCACCAGCGCGGGGTTGTAGCGGGGCATAGATTGCTCGGCGACCCTCGAAGCCAAACGGCCGGGATCGAACGTCGAAAGGTGCTTGAATCTCAGGGCGCGACGCGGCGACAGGCAGCGGCGATTTTAGCGATTCGTCCCTCCCGCCGCAAACGCCGTAAAACTGGTACGCATGCCATGCCGAAGAATCTCAGGCAGGCAACGCGGAAGAATTTCACGCGGAGACGCGGAGACGCGGAGGAGACGGTAGCGAAGCGGATTTTGGAGTTCGGAAGAGGATGAAAACATAAAAGTCAGTTTGCCACTACATACCGAACCACTTCCTTCCCTTCTCCTTTTCTCCGCGCCTCCGCGCCTCCGCGTGAGATTCCTCGTCCGCGACTCCGAGCGAGCATTCCTCGTTTCAAGCTCCGTGATCCTCTGGCCCAATTCGTGGCGCGCGAGTATGTTTGCAGTCATGGGTGCTGATTCGCTGATCTTGCCGCGGGCTTTTTTGAGAATGTGCCGTCGCAATTGGCGGCGCGAAAAGGTCGCCGATTCGATGGGCGCTCGGCTCACCGCCGGCGAACTGCTCCTGCGCACGCTCATCCTGCGGCGGATTCTCTTACGCGACGTTCTCGCGCCGGACGAAAAATTCGTCGGCCTACTCTTGCCGCCCTCGGCCGGCGGCGTGATTGCCAATGCCGCGATGCCGCTTGCCGGCCGCATCGGCGTGAATTTGAACTACACGCTTTCGACATCGCTTTTGAACTACTGCATCGAACAGTGCGGCATTCGGCATGTGCTCACCAGCCGGCGGTTCATGGAGCGCGTGAAGCTCGAAGTGCATGCCGAGTTGGTTTATCTCGAAGACTTTGCCGCCAAAGCCACCTGGCGCGACAAAGCAGCCGCGTTCGTGCAAGCCCGACTGCTGCCGATGGCGACGCTCGAGCGCCGGTTGGGACTCGACCGGCTCAGACCCGACGATTTGTTGACGGTGATCTTCACGTCGGGTTCGACCGGCAATCCGAAGGGCGTCATGCTCAGCCAGGCGAACGTCGGTTCGAATATCCACGCCATCGAGCAAATCGTTCACCTCGGGGCCGAGGACGTGGCGGTCGGCGTGCTGCCGTTTTTTCATTCCTACGGCTATCTGACGGGGCTTTGGACCGCGCTGGCCTTGGAGCCGAAGTTGGTTTACCACTTCAACCCGCTCGACGCCCAGCAGATCGGAAAGCTTTGCCGCGAGCACCAAGCCACAGTATTCATGGCGACGCCGACCTTCGTGCGCACGTATCTCAAGCGCTGTGCCGCCGAAGATTTTCGCACGCTCGATGTTCTCTTTGCCGCGGCCGAACGATGTTCGCCCGAACTTTTCGACGCCTTCGAAAAGAAATTCGGCAAACGGCCGCTCGAGGCCTATGGCTGTACGGAGCTATCGCCGCTCGTGGCCGTGAATATTCCGCCGAGCCGCAGCCTCGACGGCGCGAAGACAGGCGTCCGCGAAGGGACCGTCGGCCGGCCCATTCCAGGCGTAACCGTAAAAGTGGTCAAGCCCGAATCAGTCGCCGATGGATCGATGCAGGAACTTCCCGCCGGTCAGTCGGGCATGCTGCTCGTGCGCGGGCCGAACGTAATGAAGGGCTATTTGCACCAGCCCGAACTAACGGCCAAGGTAATCCGCGACGGTTGGTATATCACCGGCGATCTGGCGTCGATCGATGCCGATGGCTTCATCACGATCACCGGCCGCGAAAGTCGCTTTTCCAAGCTGGGCGGCGAGATGGTGCCGCATGTGCTGATCGAAGAGACGCTGCAAAACATTCTCGGCGGCGACGACGAACATCTGCAAGCCGCCGTGACGGCCGTGCCGGACGAGCGCAAAGGAGAACGGCTGGTTGTGGTTCATCTGCCGCTGCAAAAAACGCCGGAGCAGATCGGCCAGGAACTATCCGCCGCCGGGCTGCCGAACCTTTTTATCCCGTCGCCCGACAGCTTCATTCAGGTCGAGCAGATCCCGGTGCTCGGCACTGGAAAGCTGGACCTAAAGGGCATCCGCGACATCGCGCTGGCGCGGTTTGGCGCTGCAGCGGCGAGCAAATAGATGCCGCGCCGAGAAGAGCGCCGGCAGATCGCTTGCGGTTTCGCGCGTGCTAAGTGGCCGACGGCATACGGAGTATGCCTGCTACGTAGTAGGCACACTCCGTGTGCCGTCGGCGAGGCAAGTCCGCGTGCCCACCGATCGAAATCCGACAAAAGCAAATGCGAACACGCAAAGGAAACAGACGATCAAAATCTGCGTTCCCATCCGACTTTTCGGAACGAACTCACCCGATCAACCCCGGGATCGGTTCCGCGGCGACGACTCGCGCCAAATCCGATGGTACGCCCGGCATGGTGCGCAGCTTGCCGACGTCGAGCAAAGCCTGCAAGACCGTCGCGACGAGATTCGGAATGGCCACCGGGTCGCTGTTGGCTTCGCCGCCGTCGCGGGTCGATTGGCCGACGACGCGGCCCATGTTCAGTCCGCCGCCATAGAGCATCAGCGGGGCGAGATTGCCCCAGTGATCGCGGCCTCCTCTGGGATTCAAGCGCGGCGTGCGCCCCATCTCGCCGCAAATGACCAGCAAGATACGTTTGCTCAGGCCGCGTGCTTCGACGTCTTCGATGAAGGCAGACACGGCGTGATCCAGCGGCCGCCCGCAATAGCCCATCCCTTCTTCGACCGGCGCGTTGTTTTGATCGGCGTGCATGTCCCAAACGAAATTGGTCGTAACGGTGACAAACCCACAGCCGGCTTCACACAAGCGGCGCGCGAGCAGCATGAGCTTGCCGAGCGAGGCGACATGGTCCGCATACTTCTCGTGGTTGTTCCATCGTTTGCTGATCGATTCCGGCCTCACCAGCGAGCTCGTGTCGTAGCGCTTGATCGTGCGCGGGTCCTCTTTCGACCAATCGAAGGCCGAACCGACGCCGCCTAGAATCGCATCGAAGGCCTGCTGCTGCAGCCGGTCGAAACCTTGCCAATCGGCCTGACTGTCGACGCCGCGCTTTAGCCCGTCGAGTTGGCGGAGCAGATGCCGGCGATCGTCGAGCCGATTGCGTGGCATTTTTAGTTGCAGGTCCTGTTGAAACGTGCCGTCTCCGCCCGGGATAAAGGGTGCATAGGCGCTGCCCAGCGAACCGACCGCGTCGAAGCGGCCGAAGTTCATCGTGCCGGCTTGCGCTTTCGGATCGACTGCCCGTGGGAAGAGCGCGACATTCAGCGGCATGCCGCTGATCGGGTCGTTCGTGCCGGCGATGCGTGCATAGAGCGAACCGAGATTGGCGTCGAGCGTGTCTTTGCAGACCACCGGCTTGATGTTGTGGATCGCATCGCCCGTGCGGAACGAACGGACGATCGTCGTCTTGTGTGCGAGCTTGGCCAGCCGCTCGAACGTGCCTCCATACGTCACGCCGGAAAGCGAAGTGGCGATCTCGCCGGTGGCGCTGCGAATGTTCGACGGGGCCGACATCTTCGGGTCGAACGTCTCGAACTGCGACGGGCCGCCTTGCAAAAACAAGAACACCACCGATTTATCGGTGACCGGCCGGCCGCCAGAGGCCGCCTGGGCTTGCAATTCCCACAGCCGCGGCAAGGTGAGCCCTCCGAGAGTCAGCCCGCCGACACGCAAGAATTCGCGCCGCGTGCGCCGGCCGTCGAAGAAGGTGAGCATCGCGCTTCCTGCCACAGTTGGGTACGCCGGACCTATCATTCGCCACGAAGGATAGTTGTACCCCAATGCCGGGGCGGAATGCAAATTCCGCGGGTCGAGCTGTGCATGGCTCTGCGCAATCACCGTTAGCGGCAAGGCGCTAGCCGCCGATGAATCCAGCGGCTACGATGAACCGGGGAAGCGACGTGCCGCAGTGTTCCACGACCGCTTCGTTTGCGGTTGGGGCGTGCCAGGTGGCCGACGGCATACGGAGTATGCCTGCTACGTAGCAGGCACACTCCGTGTGCCGTCGGCGATGCCGATTCGCTCACGCTCCCATCGGACACCCGTAGTGCAAAAATTCCCCTCCGTTCAGATTCGCCCGCATCGGGTTGTCGGCGATATAGGCCCGAAGATGGTCGAACTGTTCCGGGCTGCGCACCAAATGGTCGAAGCTCTCTTCCTGCCAGAATCGGCCTGCGGTGCCGAGCCGCGCGTTTATTTCCCGGGCCGTGAACCGCTTCCATGATTTGCACTGCGCCTCGATGTCGGTCTCGCCCAGCAGGCAGCAGAGCAAATGCACGTGGTTCGGCATTACGACATAGTCGCCCAAAAGGTAGCGAACGTCGTTGAATCCGTGCAGACTATTGGCGACAATCGCAGCCGGCGCCGGCGGTCGAAGCGCGCATGCGCCGAGGCCGCGGACGAGATAGCCGTCGAATTCGGCGGTGAAAGTTCGATGGAATTCGTACTGCGCCTGTGAAGCGAGATCCGCGAGGGCGATCTTCCAATCGGCTGAGTTCGGGTCGATGCCGCGCTCGCGTAACCATTTCGCTTTGCGCCTTTGCCACTGGGCTGCCAACGCGTTGGGGCACGAATCGTCGGTCGGAACGTGGCGAAATAGGTAACACCGGGCTGGAACCAATGGGGCAGATTGCCCTGCCGCATCGCCCATTCTTGCTCGCGGTCGAAAAGCTCGAACGGCATGGTGGCACCCGGTTCAAGTGGCCGAGCAATCGTCGGCTCGGCGTACACGCTCTGCTCCAAAATTACCGGCGACTAGTGCGTTGCCGCAGACGTCGCGCTCCAGTGCGGGATTTCTTTTGCCGCCGGATCGGGCTTTCGCGCGAGAAGTTCCGTCAGTTGAAATGCATGATACGGTTGCTCGGCGGCGGGTTTGCCGTCGGGGCTGGCGTTGGCGACCCAGAATTTCGTGCTCGCCGGGGCGAAAAGCACGTCGTGCAGATTCGATTTCATCGCCACGCCTTCGTCCATCAGATGCCGGGCTCCCTCGGCATCGAGCTTGCCATGAGCAGCTTCGGCTCGCCGCACCAATTCGTCGTACCGCTTGCCGGCCGAGAGCAGCACGCAATCTTTCACCGGCTTCGGCAATAGCGGATCGGTCTCGCCCGGCTTGACGATTTTTAGCATTTCCCAAGTCGCTTGCACCCCGACGGCCCGATTCGTATTGCCGTCGGCGATAACGTAGAAGTATTGGCAGGTGCGCGGGTTGTCGCGAAAGATTTTCACGGCCGCATCGACATCGCCGGCCTTTTGCAAAACCTCTCGCACCAGCAAGGCCATCGGCATGCCGGCCCAATGCCCTTGGCCCGAGCCACCCATTTCGCCAATCGAAACATGCCGGGCGTTCATCCCCGTCACGGAGCCAATGAAGCCGGCGTAGGTGACGTTGACGAACGGAATCCCACCCTCCGGCTCCGCGACGATAACCACCGCATGATCCTGCAAATGCCAATCGCATTTGTAATCCAAGACCCGGCCATGATAGAGCGTGCCGTCGGTCGTGGCCGAATTCATGACGGCGAATCCGCTGCAATGGAACAGCTCGGGCAGGAAATTCCCGGCTTGGATATCGCCGAGCGGCAGATCGGCGCCGGCCGCGAGGCCCTTGAGTTCGTCGAAATAACCCCGGGGCACATATTTGCGCTGCTGCTCGACGAGGCTATCCACGAGCGGCCGCGGCTTGAGCGTCAATGGCCCCAGGTGGAACGATTCGGCGGCGAGGATGCCGACGATATTGTGCATATTCTCGCGGACCGAGTCCTTCATGAGCGCGCCGTGCTGATAGCCCATTTCGTAGGGCGTGCCCTTGAGATGCAGCACCGGATAGCCGCCGATTTTTTCGAGCCAGCCTTGGCCGCAACGGGCGACGGTTTCGGCGCGGGCCTGCGTCGCTTGCAGCGAAAGGCCGATTACCAGCAGCGCGAACGCAACGATGATCTTGCACGGACCGATCGCTCGAGCGACGGAAGATCGACGCATGGCGGCACTCCTTGTGAGCGGCGATGAAATCCCAACTGCTGCCGAAATTGTACCTGCGAACGAACGAACGCGCTATGGCGAATTTGCTGCTAGCATTCGCTGCGAGGCTGAGCATGAACGCCGAGGCGGCGATTGCTCGGCACGCCGACGGCACACGGAGTGTGCCTACTACGTAGCAGGCATACTCCGTATGCCGTCGGCCACTTGAAACGGATACCACAATGTCGTTCGATCGATGCGCCGCTGGCAAGCATAGGCTGCCAGCCGAAACTTGCGCGGCCCCCCGCACTGGCGGACTGCGCTTGCCCGTGGCACACACGTCCTTGCTAGCGCGGCGGGCTCCGGGGGACGGCCTGTTCAGTTCTTCACTTTCAGCGGCACCGGCACGGGTTCGGCTGAGCCGCCTGCGGTCAGTTCCAGCGGAATTGTCCACACGACGCTGCCGGTCTTACAGACGCCGTTTTCCCCTTCCTGGCAGTAGTAGTAGTTCATCGAAAGCGTAATGGTTTCGCTGCCGCTCGTTTTTTTGACGGGCAAGCGAACGTCGAACGCATCGGCCGGTTTTTCAAGCTTCTGAAGCTTTCCGAAAGCCGACGGATCCAGCGGCCCTCCGGCTTGCGATCCATCGATCCAGTATCGCATCGGTGCAAGAGTGTTGATCTTGTAGCCCTCGGGCAGTTCCAATCGCACAGCCAGATGCACGGTGCCAGCGACCGGCTTGACCTTCGCCGGGGCGAGCGCGATTTGCTCGGCCCCTTCGAAGCTCGGCTTTTTGCCGGCGGGCTTTTCGTCACCGGGCTTTTTTCCGGCCGGCGGCTCGGCCGCAGCCGGCGGCTCGGCCGCAGCCGGCGGTTCGAGACCATCGACCACAAATGTGCTCACCTGCCGATTGCCGTCGATGGCGATCGTGCGGATCAAATGGTTGTTGGTATCGGCCACATACAGCTTGCCGGCGGCGTAGGCGATGCCGCCCGGCTCGTCGAACGTGGCATCGGCGGCGTGATTGCCCGCCGCCTCGCCGTGGCCCGCGGAACCGGCGCCGGCGATTGTTCGGGCAGTGTGGCGCTCGGGATCGACGACTTTGATCTTGTTGTTGTAGGTGTCGGCCACGTAGATCAGGCCATTGTGATACGTGATTCCAAGCGGATGCTGGAAGCGAACTTTGGCGCCCGTTCCGTCGACATCGCCGAAGGTGAAAAGCCGATTGGCGGGCAACTCGGCAGTGCCGATCACGGTATGCACTTCGCCGTGATCGGTCGCGACCAAGGGCACCGCCCGAATCGAACTTCCTTCGCTATCGGCGACGAACAGCCAGCGGCCATCGGAAGCCAATCCGCTGGGCTGGGCGAACGACGCGAAACCGGTGGCGAACGGCGCGCGCGGCAACAGCGGGCCATCGACGATGTCTTCGCGCGAATTGCCGGCATAAGGGCCGATCTCCGATTCGCTCAACGGCATTTTCCAAATCTGATGCGTGCCGGCCATCGCGATGTAAAGATCTTTGCCCTGAATCAACAGGTCCCACGGGCTGCTGATGGCGGTTTGCCTTGGCCGGCCGCTGAATCGCTGCGGCAATCGCCCGCGTCCGGCGAGTTGTTCGGCCATGGCGCCCGGCCAGCCGCTTTCCGCTTGCTTGCCGGTTCCGGCAATCGTGGTGACACGCTGTTCTTTGAGGTCGATCTTGCGGAGCAAATGATTTTCCGTGTCGGCGACATAGAGCATGTCGCCATCCAGGGCCATTCCTTGCGGACGGTTGAATTCGGCTTTCGCAAAAGTGCCGTCGGCGCGGCCCTGAATGCCGCTGCCGATCGTGGCGATTAGTTTGCCGTCCAAGCCGGCGACGATGATACGATTGTGGTTGCTATCGGAAATGAAGAGCCGGCCGCCGGCTTCGTCGGCCGTGATTTTGCCGGGGAAGCGCAACGGCGTTTGTGTCGCATGGGATCGCGCGAGGTCGAAGCGGAGCGGCCGCTCGTCGAGCAGTTTTTTATTGCGATAAAACGGAACCGCCATTTTAAGAAATTCATTCAGCGGATCGGCCTTCGTCTCGCCGGAGTGGTCGTAGATCACGTATCCCTCGGGATCGATCAAGACCAGCGTCGGCCAACTTTGCACTTCGTATCGCTTCCAAATCGCTTGGTTCGCATCGTTCACCACGGGGTGCTCGAGCTCATAGCGTTGCACCGCATCGGCGATATTCTGAGAATCGTGCTCGGCCTCGAATTTCGCCGTGTGCACGCCGATCACGACCAGGTTGTTCGGATAGGCATGCTCGAGTTTCTTCAACTCGGGTATGATGTGCATGCAATTGATGCAGCAATATGTCCAAAAATCGAGGAGCACGAATTTGCCGTGCAACTCCTTAAGATCGATTGGCCCGGCGGTGTTGATCCAGCCGACGCCGCCGTCGAGCGACGGGGCACGGACTTTGCGCTGGGCAAACAGTTGCTCAAGCGAAGCATGTTCGCTGCCACGGCCCGGCTCGGCCCCGACCGCGGCGATCCTTGTTGCAATCATGCCGACGCCTGCGACCGCGACGGTCGCCACGGTGGCGATCGCGACCAAGGTCCGCGGTCTAAAAAATTGCAAGCTGCGGTGGTTCGTCATCGGCGATTGCTCCAAGCGTGGAAAGTGGCCGCGATTCCGAGAGCCGTTTTGGAGAACCGCAGGCCTAACTATTTTCGCCGATGAACTCGCCATAGGCAAATCCCCGCGCGGCCGAGAAACGCCAAACCTCGCTTGTCTGCAAGGAACGTCGTGCAAGAATCGCGTCGGTCGTCGGCCAAAACCGCGAAACTGCCTCCCATCCAAGGCGACTTAACAGAATGGGAATCAGGTCAATAAGAACAATCTCGGGCCGCGGCCTGTTTTGGCTAGGTAAGGTGCGACAGGCCGGCGTGCCGAACCCATTTGCTTACAGGGAAAAACGTTGGCAGTGCGCAATCGAATAGGCGCGCGTGAAGCTTTGCCAGATAGCATGCTTTGAACGGTGAGAATGCCATGCGACCAAAAAGCAAAATCAGTCCCGAGTGGTGGGACTACACCACGCTGGGTCGGGAAATCTTGGAGGATGCCGCCAAACTTTCCGCCGACGATTTGGCGGCTCTGGCGCGGCCGGGATTTTCCGTCAAGTTCTATGAAACTCGCGAAGACTTCTATCTGGCCGAGGCGCTCGAATATATCGATGCCTGGCGGCAGGCCACTCCGGATCGTCCTGCTGGGATTTGCGGCCCGATCGGTCCGACCGAACAATTGCCGCTTGTGGCGCGGCTTGTGAATGAACTGGAATTGGACTTGCGCCACGCGCATTTTTGGGGCATGGATGAATGGGTCGTAGACGGTCGCGAAGCGCCGCCGGATTTTCCTCTCAGTTTTGCCAAAGCCGACATGGATCTCTGCTTCAATCGCATCCGCGCCGATTTGCGAATGCCGAAAGAGAATCTGCACTTCCCGGCAGCCGATCCGAGCGAATATCTTCGCAGTTGGCAGCGCGCGCGTTGCGTCGTGATGCAAGGGGGCCAAGGCGAGGTCAAACACTGGGCCTTCAATGATCCACCGCGTCGCGAAGGGAGCTGGATCGACGAGCCGCCGCCCCCCGCCGAGTATCGCAAGCTATCCACGCGCATCGTCGACCTGCATCCGATGACCATCATCCAAAACGCCCGCACCTCGGGCGGCGGCATGGTGACGAACGTCCCGACCCAAGCCATTTCGGTTGGGCCGGCCGAGACATGGCTTGCCGAGCAGGTGTCGATCTGGCATTTTGGCAATCACGACAACCCGTTTGGCATGCGGCTCACGGCCCTCATGATTTCCCAGCGGATCGCCGACTCATCCGTCCCTATGTCGCTCTTGGCCGAGCACCCCAACGTGCAGTTCAATTATTACCGGCCTGCCATCGGCAGTTGCAGCGCCGAAATGCATTAGCCTCCGCCTCAAAATCCCAAACCGACGTGCATCCAACATCGAATCGGTCGCGTCTATCAAGGATTGCCTCGCTAACGCTTCGGGCTAGCCTTTGCCTTAAAACACTAGCCCGAAGCGTAAGCGAGGAAGCCCCGCAACGACGGCGCCGTCGTGCTGCGCGACGGCAAAGCCGCATGCGCATCGGCGCGAGGCGCTAGCGAGGGCGATCCCACATCGGAGCGCACCCTCGCTAACGCTTCGGGCTAGCCTTTGCCTTAAAACACTAGCCCGAAGCGTAAGCGAGGAAGCCCCGCAACGGCGGCGCGTCGCGCTGCGCGACGGAAAAGCCGCATGCGCATCGGCGCGAGGCGCTAGCGAGGGCGATCCACATCGGAGCGCACCCTCGCTAACGCTTCGGGCTAGCCTTTGCCTTAAAACACTAGCCCGAAGCATAAGCGAGGAAGCCCCGCAACGGCGGCGCCGTCGCGCTGCGCGACGGCCAAGCCGCATGCGCATCGGCGCGAGGCGCTAGCGAGGGCGATCCACATCGGAGCGCACCCTCGCTAACGCTTCGGACTAGTGTGCTGATCGGCGAGTTGAAAAAAACCCAGTCTCTTCAAAACAGGCCAACCACCGCCATGCGACGCGCATTTGCTATTTTTGCCCACCCCGACGACATCGAATTCGTTGCCGCCGGCACACTGCTTCGGTTGCGTGAAGCCGGTTACGAAATCCACTACATGAATGTAGCGGACGGATGCTGTGGTTCGACGATCCACGGCCGCGAAGAACTTGCTCGGCTGCGGGCAGCGGAGGCTCGCGCCGCGTGCGACGTGGCTGGCGCACTGTTCCACCCGCCGATCGCACACGACTTGGACATCTTTTACGATCGACCCACGCTCGCCCGATTGGCCGCGGTCGTGCGAAAGGTGGTGCCCGAGATTTTGCTCACGCATTCGCCGGTCGATTATATGGAAGACCACACCAACACTTGCCGTCTGGCGGTCACGGCGGCATTTTCTCGGGGCATGACCAACTTTTCTACCGAACCTCCGCATCCGCCGATCGATGGTCCGGTCACGATCTATCACGCACAGCCGCACGGCAATTGCGACCCCTTGGGTCAACCGGTCGCGCCGACGCATTTTGTCGACGTGACGGCCGTATTGCCGACGAAAACAGCCATGCTGGCTTGCCATCAAACACAAAAGCTTTGGCTGGACCAGAGCCAAGGGCTCGATTCCTATTTGCATTCGATGCGTGATGGCGCCCGCGAGTTGGGCTGCCTCTCGGGCCGCTACGAGTTCGCCGAAGGCTGGCGGCGCCATTCGCATTTAGGATTCTGTGCTTCAGACGTCGATCCCTTGACGACAGCGCTCGGGGATCTTTGCCACGCGGTCGGCCCGAGAGATGGACATTGACCCGGGACGCGCCCAACCGACTGACCGCTTTAGTCCCATCGGCTGTCGGTTCCGCGAGCGGCGTCATACAATGGCCATACAGCATCCGATCGGCAATACCGGAGGTTCGTCAATGCGCCGTGCCATCCTTTCGCAGGTGATTCGAGCCTTGAGCCTTTTGAAGATCGCGGCCATCTGGCTGCTGGCGCTGGCCGGTGCTGCCCAAGCAGGTGATCCGTCTTTCGACGTGATCGTCACAGCGACCTCGACGCACGTGATGGCCGGAGAGAAGCCGATCGGCGAAGTTCAGAAGGATACGCGGCTCACGGTCAGCCAAACCAACGGCGATTGGTATCTGATCGGCCTGCCGAATACGAACCCGCCGCAGCAGGGCTGGATCCGCAAGGGCGACGTTCGATTGTCTCCCGCGGCGCCGGCCGCCAGGCAACTCACGCCCGACCAACAGGAACAGCTCAAGCGGCGCGACGAGTTGGACCGCGAAACGAACCAGCTTCGCAATGCCGGCAAGATCGACGAAGCCATTGCAGCGGCGGAGAAAATGCTGGCCATCGAGCGAACCGTTTTGGGGAGCGATTCCGGCGACGCACTCGGTTCGCTTGATGAATTAGCAAGACTTCACGAGCTGAAGGATGATTTCGTTGTCGCCCGTAAGCTCCGCCAAGAGGTGCTGACGACAAAAGCGAAGCACCTTGGCAAAGATCATTGGCAGGTGGTCGACGCCCGGCTGGCGCTCGAGCAGACATCGCTTCTGGAAAAGTTGTCTTCGGAACAACGCGGCCAGTTACAGCAGGCCGAGCGGCTGATGGAAGCGTCGGAGAAACTCTATGGCGCGGGCCATTTTCCCGACGCGCTCGAATCGGCCGAACGTGCACTGGATATCCGTCGCAATATCTTGGGCGAGCGGCATCCGCTCTGCGCCGTCAGTCTTTGCATGATTGGCGACATTTATCAGCAAATGGGCAATTTCGCGGCCGGCGAGCGCCCCTTTAGGCAGGCGCTTGCAATTACGAAAGAGACGCGGGGCGAAAACAATCCGAATTATGCGAACATCAGCAACGATCTGGCCATGCTGTACTACAACCTGGGCGATTACACCAACGCGTTGCCCCTTTGCAAGCAGGCGATGGAAATCAGGAAGCAGACGCTCGGCAGCGAATCCGCCGAATATGGCAGCAGCATGAGCTTTCTGGCCACGCTCGACACCGACATGGGCGACTACGACAAGGCCGAGCCGCTCTATCGACATTCGCTGGCGATCAAGAAACAAGTCCTCGGCGAGCGAAACATGAGCTACGTGATCGGCCTCGACAATCTGGCCCGGCTCTATACAAGGATGGGCGACTACTCCGACGCCCTGCCGCTGAGCAAGCAGGCCCTCGAAATCGAAAAGACGTTGCTTAACCCGCGGAGTCCCGATTATGCCGTCAGCTTAGCCAATCTGGCCGAGACGTATCTGAGCATCGCGGAATTCTCCGAATCTGAATCGCTTTTCAAGCAAGCCTTGGAAATCCAGCGGCAAATGCGCGGGGAGAAGCACCCCGACTATGCAGCCACCTTGAACAACCTGGCGAATCTGTATTCCGCGACGGGCGACTACGCCAAGGCCGAATCCCTCATCAAGCAAGCGTTGGCCATCCGCAAACAATCCCTGGGAGAAAAGCACCCCGACTATGCAGCCAACCTCGTAAGCTTGGCGCGCCTGTATGAACGACTGGGCGAATATCGAAAGGCCGAGGCACTCCTCTTGCAATCGCTGCAAATCCGCGAAGAGGTGCTCGGCGAAAAGCACCCCGACTATGCCGACACCCTCGACGATCTGGCATCGGTGTACCGGAGCATGGGCGATTACGCCAAGGCCGAATCGCTGTTCCTCCGCGCTGTCAAGCTCCGCAAGGACTCGCGGCGCGTAAGGACCGCCAGCTACGCCACCGGTCTGCAAAGCCTGGCCACGCTGTACCAAGACATGGGCGACTACGCCAAAGCCGGGCCGCTCTTCGACGAGTCGTTGGAAATCGAAAGGGCCGTCTTGGGCGAAAAACATCCGAACTATGCCACGACTTTGAACGACCGCGCCGGGCTCTATCTCCGCATGGGCGACTACGGTGCCGCCAAGCCGCTCTACGAGCAAGCGCTGGACATCGAAAAGCATTCGCTGGGCGAAAAACATCCCGACTACGCCGGCAGCCTCGGCAATCTGGCGTCGCTTTATATGGACATGGGCAACTTCGCTAAGGCCGAGCCGCTCTACCGGCAAGCGATGGAAATCACGAAGGAAGCCCTCGGTGAACAGCATCCCGACTTTGCCAAACGGCTGAATGACATCGCCTTCCTCTCCATCTCCATGGGCGACTATGCCAAGGCCGAACCGCTCTTGCGCCAAGCCATTCAGATCGACAAGGCAGCGCTGGGCGAAATAAATCCCGACTACGCCAACCGCCTGCACAACCTGGCCTCGCTCTACGACGCCATGGGCTCCTTTGCCAAAGCCGTGCCCCTGTATAAGCAGACGCTGGCGATCGAAAAGCAAGTTCTCGGCGAAAAACATCCCGACTATGCAAACAGCCTGAACAACCTCGCGCTGCTGTATCAAAAGACCGGCGACTACGCGAGCGCCGAGCCACTTTACGAGCAGGCAATCAAAATCCGCAAGCAAACGCTGGGCGAAAAACATCCCGACTACGCCATCAGCTTGAACAACTTGGCGCTGCTAGACCAGAAACGCGGCGACTTCGCCAACGCCGAATCGCTCTTCCGGCAAGCGCTGGAAATCGAGCGGCAAGCACTGGGCGAAAAGCATCCCGACTACGGCGTCGTCCTATCCAACTTGGCATTGTTGTACTCCGATCTAAATGATGACGCGCGGGCCGAGCCTCTCGCGCGCCAGTCGCTGCAGATCTCGCGTGAATGGCTCGATCGGACGGCGGCTGTTCAGTCGGAGCGGCAACAATTGCGCATGGCCGAAGTGGTGCGCGCACGGCTCAACATCTATGTGTCCCTGGCTCACAACGCAAGCCTCCCGGCGGAACCGGTGTATGCCGAAGTTCTGGCTTGGAAAGGAGCAGTCACCGCCCGGCAGCAAGCCATGCGGCAACTGCGCCGCGGACAGGAAAATCCTCAGGCGGCCGAATTGTATCGACAGCTTGCCGATACGGCCCGCCAGTTGGATAGCGCCTCGCGCGCGACACCCGAGCCCGGGCAAGCGGAATCGCATCGCCAGCAATTGGAACAACTGAGCGACGCCTTGGAAACGCTGGAGAAACAACTGGCGACCGCGAGCGCCGCTTTCCAACAACAATTGAGCCAGCGCCGGCTCACGCCCGACGACCTGCGCCGCGTCTTGCCGAGCGAAACGGCGCTGGTCGATTTGTTGGAGTATCAAACGACCAAAGCGCAGACGAAGCCCGAGGCTAAGCCGGGGCAACAAGAGCTCGAATCGCGGCTCGTGGCGTTCGTCGTTCGGCCCGATCAGCCCGTCGAGTCGATTTACCTGGGCCTGCTCGATCCGATCGCGGCGGATATCGCCGATTGGCGGAAGAATTTTGGAACGGTCCGCGCGGGGGCGGCGGATCCCGGCGCCGATTTGCGCCGCTTGGTTTGGGACAAATTGCAACCGCGTTTGCAGGGCGCGAAAACCGTCCTGATCTCGCCCGACGGCGTCACCGCGCAATTCCCTTGGCCGGCATTGCCGGGAGAAAAGCCGGGCACGTATCTGATCGACGACGTGGCGATCGCAATCGTGCCGGTTCCCCGTATGCTGCCGGAGCTGCTGTCTCGCACGGCGACTCGATCCGGCAATCAGCCGCGAACTGCTCCTTCGTTGCTGCTGGTGGGCGACGTCGATTTCGGCGCCGCCCCGGGCGAATTGTTGCCCGATTCAAGCAGCACCAATCTCCTGGCCGCACGCGGCGGCCGATCGTTTCATTGGCAATCGCTGCCTGGCACGCGCGATGAAGTGGCCGCCATCATGGCCACGTTTCAAAAGCAGTTTGGCGGCGCGGCATCCGCCGAAGCAGATGAGTTGACCGGCGCGCGGGCCACCAAGAGCGCCGTGCGGCAAGCCGCGGGCCGCCACCAATTCATCCACTTCTCGACGCACGGCTTTTTCGCGCCACCAGAGCTTAAATCCGCTTTGGATGCAGGCTTATCCGCCAACAACAAAACGACCTTCGCGGAGTCGACATCGTTTCAGAATCTATCGGGCCTCAATCCCGACCTGTTGTCGGGGCTGGTCTTGGCTGGCGCAAACCGACCGGTCGAGCATGGTCAGGACGATGGCATTCTTTCCGCTCTCGAAGTGTCGGAAATGGACCTAAGCCACGTCGAACTCGCCACGCTGTCGGCCTGCGAAACCGGCTTGGGCCAGTCGGCCGGCGGCGAAGGCCTCTTGGGTTTACAACGGGCATTCCAACTTGCCGGCGCCAAGACGACCCTGGCCAGTCTGTGGCAAGTGCCCGACCGGGCAACGCAGTCGCTCATGTCGCGGTTCTATCAGAATCTTTGGCAACGGCGGATGTCGAAGCTGGAAGCCTTGCGCGAAGCCCAGCAATGGCTGATCCGCGAAGGACCAAAGAAGCCCGAACTGCTCCGCGGGCGCGGCCTGGACCTGGATAGCGAGCCCGATAAAGAGGTCACGCAATCCGGCGGCTTGTCCCCGCGCTACTGGGCCGCTTTTGAACTCAGCGGCGATTGGCGGTGACCTGATCGGCAGCACGCGCGTCGAATCCGCCCGACCGATTTGAGACCCGCCGCGACTTAGTTTCTTACCGATGAACTTCTCCGCAACTTGCGGGGAAGGTTTGGAGCTCCGCGAGTATGCCATGGCTCTGCCAGTATCTTCGCGAGCGGAGTATGCCGACTCGCAGTTCACACTTGCAGAGCCAGTGGCACACGAGAGCGACCTTTGGCCGCAACCAACGTAGCAGGCACACTCCGTGTGCCGTCGGCGCTCCGCGGTGCGTTGCGAACAGTGCGTGGCGGACGGCACACTCCGTGTGCCTGCTACCATCGGGCCGTCTCGCCGAGCGTTGCAAAGATTTCGAACGCTAGTTGCTGACCGACGAACTTCTCCGCGACTTGCGGAGAAGTTGTACTGTGGTCGCACAATTTGAGGCGCGTTCAACGATGCAGCGCGGTGTCGGCCGGTTTGGTGGATTGGCCGGGGCGACGGATTCGCAGCCACACCGGCAGCGATGCCTGACCATCCACCTTTGGCTGATCGCGGGCGGTTTTCGAAACGGCAAAAAACAACCGATCGATCGGAGCCACCCACGGCGCGGCGGAAAGATAAACCGTTTGCTCATTCTGGCCCGCCGGAATCAGAATGCCGTTAAGACCGATGTTGTCGACGATCACGCCGTGCGGCAAATCGTTCACGTCGAATTCCAGCGAGCCGGTGAAACCGTGGCGATCGATCGAAAGCTTGCACGTCGTCGTGGTTCCCGGCGCAAGGACGACTTCCGGAATCGGCGGCGGTTTCGAATTTGCCGCCGCGGCGGCGGTCTGCGCGGGCTGTAAATGCACGACCACGTTCGGCGCCTTGCCGAGCTTGATCTGGCCAAGGCTGCCGACGCGGTGCGCCACTTCGCGGCGATCGATTTGTGCCGTGGCCGTGATTTCGGAAAGGCCGGCGTTTTGCGGCACCGGCTGCGGCGCGCCGTCCAACGCATAGAGCAAGCCCTCTGCTTCCAAATGCCCGGCCTGAATCACCAGCGGCGAGGTCACGAAGAAGCCGGGGGGAATGCCGGCGATATCGACCCGAATATCGCCGTCGAAATAGTCGAGCCGATCGGCTTGAACTTTGAATTGCTGCCCGCTGCCCGCATTCACCGTCGGATTGGCGCCGACGACGTTGATATGGAAATCGGGATGCGGCGTGCGAACCGTCAGCCGGAAGATATAGCGCTCGCCGGCTTCACCCCGGCTATCGACGACGCGGATCACATACCAGCCGTCGGCGGGAGCGGTGAACAGCAGCCGCGAATCGCGGCCCAGCTTGCGGTCGCCGTCGTCGTCGTTCGAATAGTAAATCGGAAACGACGGCAAACCGTTGTTCGGGAGTTTCGTTCCCGGCGGGTGCGGCTCGACGACATACACGGGCTCGAAATTGGCGTGTTCGGTGGCGCTGGTGTCGAAATAGGCGCGCCGCCAACCGTTAAGGGCTTTATACAGCCCGAAGTCGGAATCGGGCCCCCGCGGCGTTCGAAAGAGCTTGCAGACTTCGCCCCCCATGTAAATGTATTGGTTCAACTCCATTTCCTCGTAGCTCTTCAGCCGCGGCTCGGTGGCGAGCGAATCGATACCGCGGAAATTGATGTACGAATCGCGCACCGCTTTCAATACGACCCGCTCGATCCTTTGGCCATCGGCGGTAAGCACATCAATGCGGGTGTCGATGGGCGAGCCGCGGCTCGCGGCTTCGGTCTGAATGATCCACTGCTGGCCGGCTTTCGACTGGAAACGGTAAAAAGCGGCCGCCGACGGCAGTCCGCTACCGTCGGTTGTTTTTTTACCCGCCCGAAGCATAGGTGAGGGAGGCGCGACGTCGACGTGGTGCCCTTCCTCGCTAACGCTTCGGGTTTTGCCGTCGCTAACGTGAAGCGCAAGCGAGGCCGCGCGTCCCGTGGCGCCTCCCTCGCTAACGCTTCGGGCTAGTGTGGCCGGCGCTGGTGAAGCCGGAAGAATGCGGCCGGCGGCGCTGCCGGGGGCCGCGATGAGCGCCGCGCGCGCGAGCGTGTCGTTCGTGTTGACGCCCTCGGCGGATTCGGCGGGCACCGTTTCCGGCAGTTCGCCGACCAGCACCTTGATCGGGCCGCGGGTGTGGAATTTTGCGTCGATCGGCACGGTCGTTTCCCCGGACGAGCCGGCTTCGACTTTGGCCTTCGAATGCGGCGGCAGATTGTAGCCGATCAACTCGACTTCGGTCGTTTGCTTGGCGGGCAAGCTGAGCGGATAGCAGCCGACAACGTACGGAATCGCCCCGATGGTCAGCTTGTAGGCGTGATCCCGGCCGCCGGCCATGGATCGATCGTCGATGCGGATTAGATACCGCCCGGTGCGATCGAAATGGTAGACCAAGAGCGGATCGCTTTCGGCATCGAACTCGCTCCGATCGCGGAGCAATTTTCCGCCGGCGTCGAATAGCGATAATCGCGGCTCGGCCTTCGAGCCGATGCGGCGCGCGGCGGCGTCGAAAACAAACGTTTGCCCGGCGGTCGCGTCGAAGCTGAAATAATCGATGTCGCCGGCCGCGCCCAAAGCGCCAGCGACCGATACTGGAAGCGTTTGCAGCAAGTTGGCTTGGGCGGGCGTGTTGTTCGGCTCGACCTCTTGTTGCTCGGCGATACCAGCCCGAAGCGTAAGCGAGGGAGACGCGCGGTCGACGTGGCCCGCACCCTCGCTAACGCTTCGGGCTGGTGTGGACGCGGCGGCGATCGGCTTGCCGCTGGCCGGGTCGTAAAACGCCAGCGAGCCGTCCATCCGGCCGACAACAAGCGGCGAAATGCCGCCGCGCTGGCCCGGCTCAAATGCGAGCGCCGGGGCAACGTCGGGCTGCGGCTCGATGGTTCGCTGCTCGGCCAGCGTCGCCGCATTCCAGAACTTGATGAGCCGATCGTCGGCCGAGGAAACAAGCGACTGGCCGTCGGGCGAATAGATCAATTTCACCAAAGGCTGCTCGTCGGCGAACTCGGCGAGTTCGATCGGATTGGTTCCTTCCTTGCCCGTCTCGCTGATCTTCCAAATGCGGATGCGATTGTCGGCCCCGGCCGCGGCAAGATGCCGGCCATCGGGACTGAACGCCACGGTGTATTGATCTTTCAGCGGCTGGCCAAACGTTTCCAATCGCTCGCCGGTCGAAACATCCCATAGTTTCACCGTTCGATCGCCGCTGGCGCTGGCCAACAGCTTGCCTCGTGGATCGAAGGCGAGCGCGAACACGGGGCCGTTGTGGCCGACGAGCGTTCGCAATTCCGCGCCGCTGCGGAGATTCCAGAGCTTGATCAGCGAATCGTAGCCGGCGGTGGCGAGGATTTGCATATCGGGACTGATGGCGACGGCATAGAGGCTATCGCGATGCCCGCGGAATTTGTGGACTAGGGCTCCATCCGACACGTTCCAAAGCGTCGCCTCGCCGAACACGCCGGCCTGCCCCGCGGCAACGGCGAGCAGCGAGCCATCGGCGCTGAACGCCGCGTCGTTGACATTGCCCGGCTGCGGGGCGAGCGTGCGGACGACCGCGCGCGTTTCGGCCGATAGCAATTCGACAGTGCCGTATCGGGCCACGGCGATCCAATGTCCGTCGGGCGAACAAGCGACGGCATTGATCGCGTGGCGAATTGGGCCGACCGGCGCGACGTGCGGCACCACCAGCGCCGTGGGGTCGAGGGGAGCGCCGCTCGGACTTTTTGCTCCGGCTTCGATCCATGCGGACAGTAGCGCGATTTCTGCCGGCTTCGGTCCCTCGTTGTCCTTGGGCGGCATCGACAGCTCGGCTTGGCCGTTGAGAACGCGCAGCAGCCGGCTTTGCTCCGGATGGCCGGCGACGATCTCCGCGCCGCGTTTGCCGCCCCGCAGCAGATCCGCGTAGCTTTCGAGCACCAGTTTGCCTTCTCGGTCGTCCGAGTTGTGGCAGCCGGCGCAGTATTTTGTCAGCAGCGGCTGAATCTTGGCGTTGAATTCGGGGGCGGCGGGCGCGGCGCCGGTGCCGGGCGCGGCGCCAGCGGCCAGCGCGGCAGCCGGCATCAGCGCGCAAGCGGCGATGGCCAGCAAAAATCGGCGGAGCGCATCGACCGTCGGCAGCAGCCTCCGCGCCACAAACGTTTGGATTTGTCGCACGGCGCGGCGGGACGGCCCCGATGTAGCAGGCACACTCCGTGTGCCGTTCGAACTGCCGCCGACGCCCGCCTTCTGTTCGACGTCGCTCGCCGCCGCGGACGGCACACCGAGTGTGCCTGCCACGTTGGCCTGAGTCACTTGCCGCCGCACGGATCGCCACGGAGGGCGTTCCCTACGGAAATCTGCGTCGGTTTCCGATTGCCGGTTCACGAAGGCTGCCATCCGCTGGGGTTCAATGGTCGAACAAGAATTCCCGGCTGCTGAGGAGGCTCCAATACAAATCCTCGACCGCCGGCCGGCGATCCTTGGCCGGCGACTTGTCCAAGAGCTCGCTGAGTTGCCGGCGCTCGTCCGCCGTCGGCAACCGCGACAGGGCGCTCAAATAGGCTTCGTCGATGATAGGGTCGGTCGGCGTGTTGCTGACGAGAAGTTGCTCGATTCGATTTCCCTTGGCGGCGAGCTTGGCGTTGAGCGTGTCGCCGTTGCTCATGTGCAGCACTTGCACCATGCTCGGCGTCGCGGTGCGCTCGCATTCGCAGGTCAGCTCGCGCACCGGCCGGCCAAACGATTTCAAGAAATACGAATCGACGTTCGAGTCGGGCAACTGCTCGGCCCGCCAGCCGGGGGCGTAGTTCTTGAATTCGGACGGCGCGCCGGTGACTTGGGAGATGGCGTCCAGAAGCACCTCGGCCCGCATCCGCCGCGGGAAGAAATGGGAATAGAACCGCCGATCGGTCAGATTTTCGGAACTCGTTTGGCTCGAGCGTTGATAAGTTTCGCTTTGCAAGATGACGCGCATCAGCGATTTCAGATCGTAGCGACTATCGCGCAGATATTTCGCAAGCGCCGTAAGCAATTCGGGGTTGTTTGGTGGATTGGTGAGCCGCATGTCGTCGACCGCCTCGACCAGCCCGACGCCCATGAAATTCGCCCAAACGCGGTTGGTGATCGCGCGGCTGAAATACGGATTCGCGGGGTTGGTGAGCCACTCGGCCAGAGCCGCTCGTCGATCGATCGGCGAATCCATCGGAATCGGCTCGCCGTCCAAGGGGCAAGGGGGCTGGGGCCGGCCGGTCCGCGGTTGAAGCAATTCGCCCTCGGTCGTGGAAAAAACCGTGAAATTGCCGGCTCCCTCCGCATTTTTCACTTTCACCCGGCTGAACAGATTGGCCATGCCGTAATACTGATCGTTGGTCCATTTTTCCAGCGGATGATTGTGGCAATGGGCGCACGTGATCGACATGCCGAGAAATGCCTCCGAAGTGGTCTCGGAAAGCTCTTGCGGGTCGCGGTGCAAGACGAAGAAATTGGCGGCGCCGTTGTCGAGCGTGCTGCCCGAGGCGGTGACGATGCCGCGAACGAATTGGTCCCAGGCGACATTTTGCGCCACCTGCGTGCGAATCCAATGGTAGTAAGACCACATTGCCGGGCCGGGCAGCTTTTCGCTATTGACCAACAACAAGTCCGACCACTTGTAGGCCCAATGATCGACGAACTCGGGCCGGACCAGGAGCGCCTCGATTAGCCGGTCGCGCTTGTCCGAGCTGGTGTCGGCGAGAAATTTTCGTGTCTCGTCGGCGGTCGGCAGCACGCCGATCGTGTCGATCATCGTCCGGCGAATGAATTCGCCGTCGGTCGCCCGGCCGGAAGGGGGCACGTTCAACCGCCGCAACTTGGCCAACACCAATTCGTCGATAAAATTTCGTCGCGGCGAGCGATCGAATGCCTCGGGCAGAACCTGTTGAACATAGGGCACCGTGATCGTCGCCACCTTGATTCGGCTGGCGAACCACGCGCTGACCACTCCCTCGCCCGAGCCCACGATCTTCACATGCCCCTCGGCATCGACCTGGGCGACCGATTCGTCGGACGAAGTGAATTTGGCCCAATGCGTCACATCGGCGGAGTGGCCATCGGTGTAGAACGCGCGAACCAAGAGTTGCTGGCGGTCGCCCGGCTTGAGCAGCACGCGCTCGGGCAGAATCTCGAGATGATCGAGCTGCGGGTCATCGGGCTTGGGGGGCGCTGCGCCCGCGGCAATCCAGCCGAGCACGATGTTGTAATCCGGCGAGTCGACTTCGAAACGCACGCCCCCTTTATGGGGAATCGCGCCGCTCGGCTTCAGCAGAATCAAACTTCGAGCCGGATCGCTGGGAACGATCCTGCGGCCGCGGGCCTGGCGGGTGATCGTGAAGTAGTCGGCATCGGCGTCGTAGCCGCGAAGCGAAAGTTTGAAGCCATTCTTTCCGGCGGCTGCGCCGTGGCATGCGCCGGAATTGCAGCCCGCCTTCGCAAACACCGATTGCACCTGATTGCGGAAACTCACGCTGCTCGGGCGATCGAAGCCGACGACCTTCACATCGATCGAAACCGATCGATCGCCGACTTTCGCGGCGAGCTTTGCCGAGCCATTGCCGGTGGGTGTCGCAATATTATCCTTGACGACGGCAACTTTCGGATCGCTGGTCGTCCAAACGATGCCCGCCGTGATTTGTCCGACGAAATCGTCGCCGCGGCGGATTTCGGCCAACAGCCGCTGCCGCGCCGCAGGGCCGGTAAGCGTCAGCCGTTCGGGAAGAATCGTGAGTTGATCGCCGGCTGCAAACGTTGGGACGGTGGGCTGCGCGTGGGGCATGCTCGCCGCTTGCGGTTTCGCAACCGTTGCCGCCGGCAGTGGAAAATTCGCAAACGCTATTGCCAACACAACAACGATCCCGATCGACATCCGCCGCACTGCCTGCAACTTCATCGCGTGCAATTTGATCCCCTGCATCTTCATCAGAACAACTCCTTGATGGGATGCTTGCCGTAGTCGACCAACGGGTACGGGCGGCCTTGCGGGCCGGGAAGATGCGTTTCGATGTCCAAGCCGAGGCTGTGAAAAATCGTGGCCACGACTTCCGCCGGTTCGACGGGCCGCTCCGCCGGCACGCCGCCGATGGCATCGCTGCGTCCGACGACGCGGCCCCCTTGCACTCCGCCGCCGGCGAAATAAATCGTCCAGCATTGCGGCCAGTGATCGCGGCCGCCGGCCGGATTGATGCGCGGCGTGCGGCCGAATTCGGCCAGATTGCACACCAACGTATTGTCCAACATGCCACGCCCGGCCAGATCCTCGATGAGCGCGCTATAGGCTTGATCGTACATCGGAGCCACCTCGTGCCGCATTTGCGCCACCGAGATAAACGGGGCCGACCCGTGAATGTCCCAACTCAGTTCGTTGAACACCGTGAGAAACGTATTGACGGTGACGAACCGCACGCCGGCCTCGATCAGCCGCCGGGCGAGCAAGCAGCACTGGCCGAAGCGATTCATGCCGTAGCGCTCGCGCACTTTTTGCGGCTCTTTCTCAAGATCGAAGGCGGCGCGTGCCTGCGGGCTGGTCATCATGCGGAAGGCGGCTTCAAAGTTGGCGTCGAGCAGTTTTGCGTCTTCGCTCGATTCGAATTGCCGCAGCTTCCCCTCAACCACCTCGCGGAGCCGCCGGCGGCGCTCCAACCGCGCTTCGCCGATCTGCGGCGGCGGCAGCAGATCGGGCACTTTGAAATGCGGCTTCGAGGGGTCGGCCATGAGCACGAATGGATCGTAGGCCTTGCCCAAAAAGCCCGCGTCCTGCCCATGCGACATGCCCCCGCCGGTGTTGCCCATCGGCTCGGGCAAAAGCACGTGCGCCGGCAGATCGGTGCGGCGGCCGAGCAAATAGCTCGTCACGCAGCCGGCATGCGGCGTGTTCACGCCACCGGTGAAGAACCGGCCGGTTTGCATCATCTGGTGTCCCGAATCATGCACCGCCACCTGCGTGTGATAACACGTGCGCACCAGCGAAAACTTGTCGGCCAGTTTGGCATGCAGCGGGAAGAGTTCCGAGATTTGAATGCCCGGTGCGTTGGTCGCGATCGGTTTGAACGGGCCGCGAATTTCCGCCGGGGCGTCGGGCTTCATGTCCCAGGTGTCGAGTTGGCTGGGGGCGCCGAGATTGAAGATCATGATCACGCTGCGATCGTCGGCCGGCTTTGCCGCTACCCCGTTTGCCGCTGCCCTTTTCGCCGCTGCCGTTTTCGCCGCTGCCGCCTGAGCTTCGAGGGCGAGCAAATCGGGCAGCGCCAAACCGATCGCGCCTAGCGCACCGACTTGGAGAAAATCGCGGCGGGTGACGCCGTCGCACGTGTGGGCCGTGCCACGGCCGGAAAGATTGAGCATCGCGGTTCCTCCGTTCGCGCTCCGGGCGGCCGTCGCGCCTTCGGTCGCGCCGTTGTGCGGTTCGCCGGCGAGAACCGAAATGACCGGAGGGATTGTTCTCAAAAACCGCGCACAGCGCTCGAGCAACCGGCGGCGGATGTCGCCGGACAGGCAGGGCCCCCCCCGGGCTGCTATCCTATCATTTGGCCGATTCGGTTTCAAATCCGCGCCAAGGACTGAATCGGGGCAGATGCTTCCGATACGAAATCGGCCGACGAGCATCCAACGCGCTTCGTCGATCGCACATCGCAGGGATCGGTCGCGCCACATTCGGGGCTTCCAATACTCGAACTTCCCGAGCGTGAGCGGAAGTCGCAGTTCGTTCACTCCGGCATCAGACACTTTGGTCGCCTTAAGATTGGGCCTGCCCCTTATCGCCCCAGCAGATTTTGCAGTCCCAAGCCGAGAATGATTCGCAGCGCGGCGACAGCTTCTTTTGAATTGATTTTCGAGCTTCCTTTTTCGCGGTCGGCGAAGACGATTGGCGTTTCGCCGAAGCGGGCGCGGGCCCGCCGCAATAGCCACAGAATCTCTTCCTGAAACGAATAGCCGCGCGAACGGATGCGGGTGAAATCGATTCGCTCGAGCGTTGCCGTGCGGTAGCAGCGGTAGCCGCCGCTGCAATCTTTCGGCGCCAGCCAGAGTAGCCAGCGAGCGTAGAGATTCACGCCGCGGCTCATCAAATGCCGCTTCAAGGGCCAGCCCTCGATGCTGCCCCCCGGCACGTAGCGCGATCCGATCATCACGTCGATCGCCGGACCCGTGGCCGGATCCATGCCGCCGACCATGGCCGGCAGATAACGTGGCGGATGGCTGAAATCGGCATCCATGTTGACGACGTATTTGTAGCCGTGCTCGATGCCATATTTCAGGCCGGCGACGATGGCCGTGCCGAGGCCCAGCTTTCCGGTCCGATGCAGGCAATGCAACCGCGGATCGATGCCCGCCTGACGATCGCACCATTGGCCGGTGCCGTCGGGCGAATTGTCGTCGACCACCAGCACGTCGGCCTCGGGCGCGAATTGAAATATCTGCTCGACGAGGCGCGGGAGATTCTCGATCTCGTTGTACGTGGCCGTCATCACCAACGTTCTATTTTGGGCGGCGCTAGCGGGCATGCGGCTTCCTCGGGCTGACGGATCATCGAGCGGAACCGCCAGATTTTACCGGCTTCGCTAGCGCGGGCGAACGGCAATTTGCGGGAGAAACGGCCAAAACGGCCGTGCGAACCGATAGTGTGCGGCGGACTCGCGAAACCGCAAGCGAGCCGCATTCTTAAGCGGAGTGGGAAGCTCGCTTGCGGTTTCGCGCGTCAATCGCGGACGACGCAGCCCAGCAGCCGGGCGCCGGCCAAGAAGAGCGAACTCGAAGCCCGTACGGCGGCAGCCCGAGATGTGCGGCAGAGATCGAGCAGCAGCAACGTGCCGTCGCTGGCGGCGGCAAACGGGGCCAACATCGGTTCGCAGGCGTCGGCCGCGCGGATCAACACGAGTTGGTAGCTGGCCTTCCACTCGGCAACCAAATCTGTCGCGGTCGCGCGCAACCTCGAATCCGCGAAAAAATCGGCTCCATATGCCAAAAGGCCGATGCGGGGAACGGCCGTCGGCTCGACCGCATCTCGCCAATCGACGTTCCCGCGCAACACGTCGCTTAAGCCAAAGCGGCAGGAAAGACCGAGATGCGAATTGAGGCTGTAGCGATCCGTCTGCCCGGCTTCCGATGTGGCCGGCCCCTGCGTGCCGTCGACCAACAACACCTTGCCCGGATTTCGCTGGGCAAACGCGACCGCCGTCGGCAGCACCCAAGCGGCATCGTCGGGCGCGCCGCTTCCGGCAGCGATCAGCACCCACGGCGGCGAATCAAGCAGCGCGGCGGTCAGATTGTCCCATAGTCGGCCATAGGAACGATCGACCGATACTTCTGCCAGCGGATCGGCGGCGGGCTGTTCGCTTGGCCGTTCGTGCAGGGGCTTCGGTTGCAGCAAAGTGCTTTTCGGTTGGTACCAATCGTCCTGGGCGGCTGCGAGGGCCTCTTCCGTACGCTCGGTTGCCTCGATTGCCGCGTCGGCCAATTCCAGGGTCCGATTAAACCAGGGATCGTCGAACAGGTGGACTGCGGACGCGGGTTCGGTTTTCGTTTTCGCCGGATCGACGAAATCTGGCTCGACGACCGTAGTTTCGACGGCCGCCGGTCCGACCTCGCTATCGCGAACGCCCAAGAAGGAATAATCGGCCGCCATCGGGTCAAATTCTGCGGGCGAGCGGCCGCTGCCGGCCGTGGCCTGCGGTTCTTCGCGCGAAATATCTGCGGCCGGCGCCGGGGCAGGATCAACGGGCGCACGCCCATCCAGTTGGACCAGCGCATTGCGAAGTATGCCCATCCGAGTGCTCCCCACAATCGACTCTCGCCAGGCCTACGCAGAATCGCAGTCGCTCGACAGCACGGCCCCGCCATGGCGAGCTACGAACCGCGGCGCAATCGCGCAAACAACTGTCGATATTCCTGACGGCGCACCGCGCTTGCGGTCGGCGACGGCTGCGGAACCGGATCGTCTTCGATCACGATCACATCCACATCGTCCATCGATTCATCGTCACATTTCGGTTCATCGCGGCCTCTCAAGGCGTCGGACACATTTTCGACACCGGGCGAACTGGCTCCGCTCACCGCATCGACGGAATCCACCGGCGGATGCAGAGCGGGCTGCTCGCGGCGCGGCATCGCGACGACGGGTGCCGCGCCGGTGGCCGAGTGGCTTCGCGACATCGGAATTGTCGGCTTCATCCCGGCCGCGCGATGAATCGATTCGCCGCTGCACGGCTCTTCCGGCATGACCGGATCTTCCGATGGATGAATCCAAGCACGACCGATCGGAGGCATTTCGGCCGGGAATTCGTCGGCCCCGGCGACGAACCACGAGGAATGATCCGACAGATCGCCGAAGGTCGGCAGCTCGGCATCGCTCATCGGGCCGACTTCGATCGATAAATTTTCTAGCGGCCGGCTGATCGGCCCAGTGATCGGCCCAGTGATCGGCGAGGTCGCAGGCGGCAAGGCGACCGACGCCGGCGCTGGCGGAGCATCAAACTTCGTCGCCGCGGAGGGCCTTCGATCGCCCGCGTCCGCAGATGGCTTCGCCGAAGGCTTGACCGCGGGTCTTTTCGCCCGTGCATGCGGCGCCAACATCGAAGACAGCTCTGCTCCTTCGGCGCTGCGAACGATCGGCGCCTCGGCGAGCGGATCTCGTCCGCGGCCGGCAAACCGATCGACGATCACTTCTTCTTCTTCGAAGGGTTCTTGGAACGGATTGATTTCGGCATGGGATAACACGAGTTCGACCTCCGGGCCAATCGTTCCGGCCGGTTGGAATTGTTCGTCGATAGAGCCCAAACGGTCTTTAATCCGCTCGATTCGCTGCGTCGGCTCGCCGGCGAAAAGCGATTCATCGCAAAGCGCCGCTTCGTCGGCTGCGACCGCATGCAGGCGCGGCGCCGGTCCGTGTGCGGCTTCGTGCGGCATGGGCGTCGCCAGTGTTTCGTGGGCCAGCGTCGGTCGCGGCTCGTCGTCGGGCGAGATTCTGGCGGCAACGGCCGGTTCGTCCAGACTGCCGAATTCGATGATGTCGGCCGACCGGCTTTCGACACCCGGGGCGGCGTTCCATGGCGCCGGCAACTGCTGCAAATCGGCCCAAGCTTCGTCGATCACCGCAGCCGTCAGCGGCGTCGCCCCCGCGGCGCATGCAAGCAGCAACGCATGATCGCACAATTGATTGACCAGCCGCGGCACACCGTCGGTCGCCCGATGCACGGCGTCGAGGGCCTCGGCGGTGAAAAGCTGATCTGCATTCCCCCCGACTTGCGAAATCGCCCGGCGAATGTAGCCGAGCGTCTCGGCATGTTGAAACGACTCCAAATAACAGCGGGCGGCGATCCGCTGGTTGAAGGATTCCAGTTTCGGGCTGCCCAGGTGCTCTTCGACCAGCGGACTGCCGGCGAGCACGACCCGCACGCGCGATTGCCCGCCGCGCACCAGATTGGTCAGTTGATGCACTTCCGCAAGCAGCCGCAAAGGCAAGCTCTGGGCTTCATCGATCACCAGCAGCAATCCGTCGCTGGCGGTTTGCTGCGCTGTGAGATGGCCCACCAGCGCCAGTCTCAGTTCTCCCTCATCCATGCCACGGTACGGCAAGCCGAGCTCGAACAGCAGCGATTGGAGAAACGCCTTCCGGGTTTCAAGCCGGCTGCTGGCCAAGAGCGCGATGGAAAAACGGCCGCGAAACTGCTCGGCGAGCGCCTGGCACAAAATCGACTTTCCGGTTCCCGCCGGCCCGACCACGAGCGCTGCCCCCTCGGCCCGTTCGATACACCGCCCTACCGTCTGACGGGCCGATTCAATCCCGGCGGCCGGATAATAGCGCCGCGCCGCAGGGGTTGCGGCAAACGGTCGGTCGCTCAGCCCAAACGAAGACTCGTACATGTCGATGGGTTCCTGTGGGCACCGGTTGCCGCGCGAGCGTAGATTTTGGCGGCGTTGCGCGGCCGTCGGCATCGGCACGTTCCACCTACCTTACGTCGGCGCGCCGCGGCGGCAGACTCAACTTGGCTTTCCATGCCCCGTCGCCGATTTGTTCGATCGCTATATTTTCTCCAGCTTTCGCAGGCCGAATAATTCGCTCGACCAGCCACTTGAGCCCGCAGCGCTAGCAAGGATGAGCTGCTATTGGCCCCAAAGCGCATGCGAAGACGACGCGAGCCCGAAGCGTTAGCAAGGGAGCTCCAGGCTCCGCGTTCTCAAATAATTGTTTTTGCAAGACACTTCCTTGCTAGCGCTGCGGGCTGCCTTCGGTCGCATCCCTCACCACACGTTTCGGACTACCATCACGCCGCGTTTTCGCTGCGGCGGTTCGTGCCCGGACCGACGCGGCCGAGGACGGGCAGGCCGAGCGTTGCCTCGATTTCATCGGCGCTCATGAATGTCAACGTCCGCCCTTCCAAGCGGCGCGCCGCCAACACGCCCGCGAGAATCGACAATAGCGTGAGGATCGCGATTGCTCCAATAGGAATCGGGCGATTACCCGGCTCGCTGCCGGCTTGGCGCGACAACCCGGATTCGCGATCGTTCGGCCGTAGATCGACGTTGCCGGCCCGATCCGACGCCGATTGCCACATGCCCGGTGGGCAGGCGTTCCACAAGGACGTCTCCGATTGGACAGCAGCCCGATACGCTTCACGGGCCCTTCCGGCGGCGAGCAGCATTTCGCGATAGTGCTGTTGCAGTACGGCTGAGGGGGGATTCGCGCTCGGCGCATCAATGGCATCGCCGCTCGATGGTAGCGGCGGCGCCAGCGGAGTCTTGTTGGCGGCGGCACTTGCGATCTCATTTAGGTTGGCAGGCAATTCGGCCGGCGTTGCGGCGAGTTGATCCTGCAACTTCGCGATCTGGCTATCGAGCGATTGAACCGTCGGATGAGCGGGCGTCAATTTTTCCAGCAATTCTCCCCGAGTGCGTTGCATCTCGGCAAGTTGGCGGTTCAACGCGACCCATTCCGGATTCGGTCGGATCGTCGGGCCGACGGGCAGGGGACTCGTCGGCGACTTGGGTTCCCGCGGCGCTCGAATCGCCTGCTCGGTCGAATCGACGAAACGAGCGTTCAGAAACTCGAACAGCGCGAGTTCCGCCACATCGGCGTTCCGCCGCGCATCGGCCGCCCGATCTCGCGCCTCGCGAAGTTTCTTGTCGAATGCAATTCGCTCGTCGGCATTGGCGTGCAACGGGAGTGCGACCGCAATCTCCGTCGGCGGCGAATGCAATTCGGACGATTCGACCGCGATCAGCAGGCCGCCAAGCAAGAACACGGCTGCAAAGCCGGCTGCAAACGCTGCCGCACGCCGCCGTCCGACTGAAGCCCAAGAATCCCCGATCACAGAAATTTCCCTGTCGGTTTTCGATTTCGTTTGTGGCGTGTGCCGGAACATATTGCCGAACCATCGTGGTTTATCGACACGCCGCAAAGCCCGACTTGCAGCTATAATTAAGATATGTTTCGCATTAAGATTTGCGGTGTCACCACGGCGGCCGATGCCCGCGGCGCAGCCCATGCCGGCGCCGACGCGATTGGCTTGAATTTCTACCCCGGCAGCCGCCGCTACCTGCCGCCGGCAGCCGCAAAGGAAGTTGCCGCCGCGATTCCGCAGGGCGTGCGCAAGGTCGGCGTGTTCGTGAACGCCGAGCCGGATTTTGTGTGCCGTGAAGCCGACCGCTTGCGGCTCGACTTGATCCAACTCGCCGGCGACGAGACGCCGGAGTATTTGTCCAAGCTCGGCGGGCGGCCGGTGATGCAAGCATTTCGGCCTCGACTGGATCACGCCGATGCACTTCGGACGATCGTTCGTTTCGTCGAAGCGGCGGCGCGACTCACTTGCGCGCCGAAGCTCACGCTGATCGACGCACATCGGCCGGGCGAATATGGTGGGACGGGCGAGGCCGTTAATTGGACTTTACTGTCGCGGTTGTGGAACGAGCTTGACGGTGCCGCGCCCCGTCTCGTGCTAGCGGGCGGACTGTCGCCCGAGAATGTCGCCGACGCAATCGCGGCCGTTCGCCCCGCGGCGGTCGATGTCGCCAGCGGAGTCGAATCGTCGCCCGGCGTGAAAGACTCGGAACAGGTGCGTCGCTTCGTCGCCGCCGCGAACGCCGCATTTCGCATCAATGAATCACGCGTTAGCCCGCAGCGCTAGCAAGGGAGTCGGACTGATTGCGCCCCATGCCGGCCGACGCGGCCCAAAAAACCCACGCGGAGAATCGCATCCTTCCTTGCTTGCGCTGCGGGCTTACGAGCGCGCCCCACTAGCCGCCAACCGCCGCTGCTTCCTATAATCGCCAGTCGTTCAATCCCTTCCGATCGAGGAGAGCCCTGTGTCGCAGGTCGAAACCAAGCTGCCGTACAAAGTCGCCGATATGTCGCTGGCCGGTTGGGGCCGCAAGGAAATCATGCTGGCGGAAAACGAAATGCCGGGCCTGATGGCCTTGCGCTCGAAGCACGGCGCCACGAAGCCACTCACCGGCGCCCGCATCGCCGGCTGCCTGCATATGACCATTCAAACCGCCGTGCTGATCGAAACGCTCACCGAGCTCGGCGCGCAAGTGACCTGGAGCAGTTGCAATATCTTCTCGACGCAAGACCATGCCGCCGCGGCCGTGGCCGAAACCGGCGTACCCGTCTACGCCTGGAAGGGCGAAACCACTGAGGAATTCGATTGGTGCATCGAGCAGACGCTGCTCTTCCCCGACGGCCGGCCGCTGAACATGATCCTCGACGACGGCGGCGATCTGACGGCAATGGTCCATCAAAAATATCCCGAACTGCTCGCCGGCATTCGCGGCCTGTCGGAAGAAACGACCACGGGCGTGCATCGGCTCTATCAAATGCATGCCCGCGGTGATTTGAAGGTTCCGGCGATCAACGTCAACGATTCGGTCACGAAGAGCAAGTTCGACAATCTCTACGGCTGCCGCGAGTCGCTGGCCGACGGCATCAAACGGGCCACCGATATCATGGTGGCCGGCAAGGTGGTCGTGATCGCCGGCTACGGCGATGTCGGCAAGGGATGTGCCCACGCGATGCGATCGCTCGGCGCCCGCGTGATTATCACCGAGATCGATCCGATCATCGCTTTGCAAGCCGCGATGGAAGGATACGAAGTGACGACGATGGAAGACGCCGCGCCGCGCGGCAATATCTTCGTCACCGCGACCGGCTGCCGCGACGTAATCACCGGGCGGCATCTCTCGGTGATGCCCAACGACGCGATCGTGTGCAACATCGGCCATTTCGATCTCGAGATCGACGTGGCCTGGCTGAACGGCCAGAAGGGGATCAAGCGCGTCGAGATCAAGCCGCAGGTCGATCGCTACACCTTCGCCAACGGCCGTTCGATTCTGCTGCTCGCCGAGGGGCGGTTGGTGAACCTCGGCTGCGCGACCGGCCATCCGTCATTCGTGATGTCGAACAGTTTCACGAACCAGGTGCTGGCACAGCTTGCATTGTGGGTTGAAACGGATAAATTCCCGGTCGGCGTGCATGTGCTGCCCAAGAAGATGGACGAAGAAGTCGCCCGCCTGCACCTCGACAAGCTGGGCGTGAAGCTCACTCAGCTAACCAAGACGCAAGCCGATTACCTCGGCATCCCTGTCGAAGGCCCATACAAGCCGGACTATTACCGGTATTGAGGCCGAACGGGTTTCAACCCTCCGGGTCCGCGATCAGCTCTCGCAGTCGAGCGTCCAGCGGCGGAGAAAACCGCGCGGGCCACGTGGCGTCGATCAAGCCGACGCCGATCAGGTCCTGCAAATGCACCTGATCCTTGCGACGGTAGGAAGTGAGTTTCATGCGCACTAGCGGTTCAAGTCCGAGCACTTGAAACGTGGCATCCTTCTCGGATTCCAAGACCTCCGGCGCTGCGGTGGCATAATCGGGCCGCACTTTTTCTCCGGCGAATAGGATGTGGACAGCGTCGCGCCCTTTCGCGTTTGGCCCGTCGAGAAACACTTTGACGCCCAAAATCTTGGCATGGACGAATCCCGCGCCGGAAAGGGCGTTTGACGCGCGATCGAAATCGTCTCGCCGCAACAGAATGTCCACGTCTTGCGTGGTCCGCGCCGCCGAGCGATCAATTCTAGACACCCAGGCCGCGACCGCGTTTCCGCCCGCCACCGCGTATGGCACGCCTGCCTTGTCCAACGCCGCAGTTGCACGCAATAGTCGCTCGCGCACCAGTTCCACGGCTTCAACCATCCTATCCAGCGATATGGGGCCAAGCGTGCTCATAACGGTCAAGTATAGCCACAAATCTTTTGACGGGCATCGGGGGTTTGACAACGCTTGCCTCGTTCTGGATAACAGCAGTGGCCCGATTTGAAGCGCGCGCATTGACGGGCGCGCGAAACCGCAAGCGAGCTTCGCGCCGCCGCTTGATATCGGTGCTCGCTTGCGGTTTCGCGCGTGCTGCTCTTCCCTAGCCACTCACCCTAACCCGTAACCCTATCCCCTTGCCCACCATCCAGCCATTTCGCGGACTGCGGTACGATCCGAAGCATGTCGGTTCGTTGTCGAACGTCGTTGCCCCACCCTACGACGTGATCGGCAAAGAGTTGCAAGACCAGCTTTACAAGGCTCACCCGGCGAATGTCATCCGGTTGATTCTCAATCGCGACGAGCCGGGCGACAACGAGTCGAACAACCGCTATACGCGAGCCGCGAAGTTTCTCAAAAATTGGCGCGCCGAGGGTGTGCTTACCAGCGAACCGGATCCGGCGGTGTATGTGTATCACCAGATGTTTCGCTACGGCGATCAGGAGTTCACTCGCCGCGGGTTCATGGCCCGCTGCCGGCTGGAACGATTCGGCGAGGGGCGGATCTATCCGCATGAAGAAACGCTCTCGGGCCCCAAGGCCGACCGGCTGCTGCTAATGCGCGCCTGCCGCGCCAATCTGAGCCAGATTTTCGGACTGTATCCCGACCCGCAAAGCACGGCCCAAAATCTGCTCGAGACCGCGGTGGCCAAAGCTCCGCCGCTCGAGGCCACCGATCATTTGGGCGTCGTACACCGCATGTGGCCGCTAGCGGATCCGAAGATCGCTTCCGAACTCAGCGGCGAAATGCAGCCGCATCCGATTTTCATTGCCGACGGGCATCACCGCTACGAAACGGCTTGCAACTATCGCGATGAATTGGCCGCCGCAGCCGGCGGTTCGCTCCCGCCCGAGCATCCGGCCAATTTCGTGTTGATGATGTTTATCAGCATGAGCGACCCGGGCCTGATCGTGATGCCGACGCATCGACTGTTTCGCGGGTTGCCGAAAATGAGTTCAAGCGAACTGATCGAAAAGCTCGGCCCGAATTTCACGACCCGCATCGCCGGCGAAGGGAGCGACCTGGCCCCGACAATCTGGAACGAAATCGAAGCGGATGGCGACCAAGGCACGTTGGGCCTGTACACGGCCGCCGACCAGCGGTGGGTTGTTGCCCGGCTTACCGACGCTGGCCGGCGCCGCATGGCCGAGGTGGCAAGCGAGCGCAGCGCCGATTGGCAAGGCCTGGGCGTGGCTTTGTTGCACCGGCTCGTGGTCGACACGCTTCTGGCGGCCAAGGACCTGCCGAAGCCGCGCTATGTGCATTTGGTCGAGGAAGTGGTCGAAGGCGTGGAAACCGACGAGTTTCCTTTGGCGGCACTGGTGATGCCGGCGACGGTCGAACACATTCGCCGCATCAGCCAGCACGGCGAACGCATGCCGGCCAAGAGCACCTATTTCTATCCGAAGCTGCTCAGCGGATTGGTAATCAATCCACTGGAATAGCGGCCTGCTGTCGGGCGCAGCTCTGGCGCGCGAAACCGCAAGCGAGCTTTATTCCGCCGTTCGAGATCGCAGTGCGCTTGCGGTTTTGCGCTTTGTACCGGAGCAGCCGCCCACCGAACCGCCCCATCTCGCCGCCCCGTTTCACGTGGAACACGATTGCATCGTTTCCGTGATCTCCGCAAGCTGCACGTTTCACGTGAAACGCGCAATCTCGGTCAAATCTTCCGTTCCACGTGAAACGGCCCTCGATCGAACTGCAATTCGCGCCTTCTGTCCACGCCGCTACAATCGCGACCCACTTCCCGAGCCACTAGCCACGAGCCCCCGAACCACGCTTCCTCGTCCCTCGCCCCTAGCCCCTCGCCCCTACCATGGGCCGCATCCTTTGCGTCGCCAATCAGAAAGGAGGGGTTGGCAAGACCACCACGGCCGTCAATTTGGCCGTGGGACTGGCCAAGGCCGGCGCTCGCACTTTGCTCGTGGATCTCGATCCGCAATGCAACGCCACCACCGGGCTCGGCTCGCGCCCCACGGAACGGCATCCGCTCGTATCGCGGTTGCCGCTCAAGGATTCGCTCTGGCAAACCGCCCAGGCGGGACTGGAACTATTGCCCGGCAGCCGCAGTTTTCAAGATGTCGAAGCGCTGGCCCACGCCGCCCGCGACGAGGCCGCCACGCTGCGGCAACATTTGGCGAGCGGGATGAGTGCCTACGATTTCGTGCTGATCGATTGCCCCCCGTCCCTCGGCGAACTGACGCGCACGGCCTTGGCCGCTTCGACCGAGGTGTTAATGCCGATCCAGTGCGAATACTATGCAATGGAAGGGCTGGCGCAGATGATCGACGTGATCCGACAGGTGATGGATGGCCAGCCCGGCCGGCTGCAGTTCGGCGGCATCGTGCTCACGATGTACGACGCTTATCTCGAACTGACGCGGGAAGTGGAACAAGAGGTGCGGGATTTTTTCGGCGAGATTGTCTACTGGACCGTGATCCCACGCGATGTAACCGTTTCCGAGGCCCCCAGCCACGGCCAATCCGTGCTGGACTACGCTCCGCGCGGACGCGGCGCGATGGCCTATGTCGAACTCTGCATGGAGGTGCTCGAACGTGAGTAAAGAACGACGTCTTGGCCGCGGCTTGGAAGCGCTCTTGGGCCGCTCGTACAACGAAGGAACGTCCGCGCAGCTTAGCTTGCATGTGCCGGAGGGAGAAGGGGCGAGGGGCGAGGGGCGAGGGGCGAGTGAAGCGGCGGGCTCGGACGGTGCTCCAGCCGCCGATGACGCGGCGCCGGTAACCGGCGCGGTATCGGTCGCAATCCAAGAAATTCACACCAATCCGTTTCAGCCGCGGCGCGATTTCGATCCAGCCGAAATCACGGCCTTGGCCGACAGCTTGCGCCAGCACGGCCTGATCCAGCCGATCCTCGTGCGCCGCGCCGCCGACGGCTATCAACTGATCGCCGGCGAGCGACGCTTGCGAGCCGCGGTCGAAGCCGGCTGGACTGAGGTGCCGGTGCAAATCCGCGAGGCCGACGATCGCCAAATGGCCGAGCTAGCCATCGTCGAAAACTTGCAGCGGAAGGATCTCAACCCGTTGGAAAAAGCCGCGTCCTTCGAGCAGTATCTCGAGCGCTACGGCTGCACCCAAGAGGAGCTAGCAGGCCGGCTGAACATCGACCGTTCGACGATCGCCAACTTGATCCGCCTGCTCGAGCTGCCGCAAGAAGTGCAAGACGCGATCCGCTGCGGCCGCATCACGCAGGGGCATGCCCGCGCGCTGTTGCCGTTGGGCGACGAGCGCGAGCAAGTGGCCTTCTGCGAGCGGATCCAAACCGAAGGCCTGAGCGTGCGCGCGACGGAGCAAACCGTTCAAGACCTGATCCACGCCGGCGACGCGTCGCCGATGGCCGGTCCGATGGGCGTGGTCGCTCCGGAAGCTGCCGGCAAGCCCTCGCGCCCGGCCCGCGCTCGCAGCCAGAATGTGGCATTGCTCGAGCAAGAATTCCGGGCGGCGTTGGGCACGAAAGTGTCGATCCGCCAATCCGCCAAAGGCCGCGGCAAGATCGTCATCCCCTTCGCCAGCAGCGAAGAATTCGACCGCCTGCGCGAATACCTCTGCGGCGCCGAACCGGACGCGCAAGCACGCGTCGGATAGGCTATAGTGAACTGGCGTTCACTCAAGCGACGTCTTGCATTTTGTTCGCATAGTCGCGACCGGACGTTGCGGGCGGCAGCGGCCGGCCATCCTGATGATACAGATCGATGGTTTCGTCGACGATTTGGCAAAGCTCCGCAAACACTTGTTTCTCGTCGTTCCCGTGGCAGCCACCATAAAACAGTCCCGGCGAACTGCCGACGTAGCAGCCATCCTCGTCCGACCATTCGACGATTTTGACGTAACGGTCGCTTTCTTTCATGTTCGTGATTCCCGGATGGCACGATTCACGGCTTTCTCCTGAAACGGCTTGGATCGTCGCCGTCTTTGCCGGATATCGTAATGGGCTTGGCGACCCTTGGGTGAACAAAGTTCCGATGGCTCCCCTTTCCGCCCCGATTGGTGAATCCGGCTTGATCGAGGTCGCGGACGAGTTCACGGACCTTCCTCGGCATCGAGACCACCCGCCCCTGCGACATTAAACACCAGATGGAACGCGCCGCCTGGCCAATGTGCCCTACAATTAAACCATATCGCCGAGAAGCGGCAAAAGCCAGATCGCTCGCCCAGCCGTGGGCATCCTGGCTCACTGCGTCAACGTTCGGATACCTTTTGCCCTGATCCCGCCGACGCGACAGGAAATGCTGGCCGTTCTCGTTGAACTGTGCGAACTGTCCCCCGAGGTCCGGATCGGCCAACTGCTTGCGCATCTCGGCTTCCTCGGCGAGGACCAAACCGGCCGTTCGCCGTGGGACATGATGATGAACAGTTCTTGGCCGTTCTCGATCACCACCGGGCAGAATTGACCGGCCAGAATGCAGCGCCGCCGATTCAACCGTCGCAGCCAGCCGCCGGCGCCCCCGCAAATACTCAGGCCTCCTCGGCTCAATAATCGCGCCGCTGCATAGCGGCCACGCAGCGGTTTCGATCGAAGCCATTTAATGGTATGCTTAAGCCGATTCGGGGCGTAGCGCAGTCTGGCTAGCGCACCTGGTTTGGGACCAGGGGGTCGGAGGTTCAAATCCTCTCGCCCCGACCTTTGCGGATCGACGGGAGAGTTTCATGGCGTTAACCTTCGTCGAAGGCGTGGTGACCGGTAAGAAAAAGCGAGCCACGGTCGCGTTTCTTGTCGACAGCGGCGCCGTTTACACGTTGCTGCCTGAGAAAGATTGGAAGGCGATCGGCCTCAAGCCCAAACGCATGATGACCTTCACTTTGGCGGATGGCACCAAAGTCGAGCGAGCGATTTCTGAATGCCATATCTCCTTGCCCCAGGGAGACCGCCACACGCCAGTCATCCTCGGAGAAGCCGGCGACGAGCCGCTGCTCGGCGCTGTCACGCTCGAAATCCTCGGCTTGGTGCTCAACCCCTTCAATCGTTCGCTGCACCCCATGCGGGCGATGCTTGCTTGACGGCAGAATGGGATTTGTTTTACGGCGCGCGTACACCGCCGTTGCCTGCGGATCGCGCGAATAGTGTCGCCAAGTTCGGCGCGATCGCATTCGCAAGCAATGCCGACTAAAATCACCGTTCGGATGGGGCCAAGCTGCGTCGGCGGCTCAGGCCGACCAATTCCGATGCGCTACGCGCCGAACGGCAACCCTTTTTCAAGCAACGGGCGGGGTAACGATCATGAAGAAAACGCCAACTGGCGCGAAGAAAAAGAGCGGCTCGACGGTAGAAAAACAAGACGACTCGCCCACTCGGCTTATCGACGCACGAATCAAGGAGCTGGGCGATTGGCGGGGCGAGATGCTCGCGCGGCTCCGAAATCTCATCAAGCAGGCCGTCCCGGAAGTGGTCGAGGAGTGGAAGTGGAGAGGTGTTCCGGTGTGGTATCGCGATGGCATGATCTGCACCGGCGAGACGTATAAAAATGCCGTGAAGCTGACGTTCGCCAAGGGCGCCGCGCTCGACGACCCCGCAGGTCTCTTCAACTCCAGCCTCGACGGCAACACCCGTCGGGCCATCGATTTTCACGAAGGCGACAAGATCGATGAAAAGGCG
>DATAWG010000116.1 GCA_036267355.1 Pirellulales bacterium
CCATTCGATGCAGCTTCGATTTGCAATCGTCGCAATGGGCGTTGCGTTTGCCGCCGGTCTGCCGGCTTTCGGCCAAGCGCGGCAGCCGCGCCTGCCGCGCACGGTCCAATCGGTGGTCGAACCATGGATTCAGAAGTTTGAACCGCCCGGCGTGATTGTGGTGATTCGCCGGGAGGATGAAACCGCATTCTTCCCCTTCGGCGAAGCCGATCGAGAACGGCACGTTTCGATTTCACCCGACTCGATCTTCGAACTGGCCTCGGTCACCAAGGTCTTTACAACGACTTCTTTGGCAATCGAGGTCGACGCGGGGCGGATGCAATTGAATGATCCGGTGCACAAATATCTTCCGGCGTTGAAGAGCGGCAGCGACATTCGTTCCGTGACGTTGCAACAACTTGCCACGCACACCTCGAGCCTGCCGCGAACGGCAAGCCCCGATCCGCGCGGCGGATGGGATCGCCGGCAACTTTTGGATTGGCTTGTCGCTTGGCACGCGGCCTATCCGCCGGGAACGAGAAGCCTTTATTCCAACTTGGCGGTTGGCGTGCTCGGAGATGCGATTGCCGCGAAAGAACAGAAACCGCTCCAAGAAGTTTGGGACCGACAGTTTCTCGATCCACTCGACATGAAGAGCACGTTTTTCGACATTCCGCAATCGGGCGCCGATCGGCTCGTTCGCGGCTACAACGCGAAAGGGCTTCCCGTCGAACGGTCGAATGAGAATGTTGGCTGGCCGGCTGCCGGCCGCCTCTGCTCATCGGGACGCGATATGTCAAAGTTTCTCGCCGCGAATCTCGGCGAAGCGAAAGACCATGCGGCAATAACCAAGGCGATGCGATTCGCGCAACGGCCCTATTTCAAGGCCTCGGAGCACATGACGCAGGGGCTGGCATGGCAACTCGTCCATATCGACGGCGAACTCGTTATCGACAAGAACGGCGGGCTGCCGGGCACGTCGACCTATATCGGCATGATCCCATCGCGCCGACTGGGAGTTGTCGTGATGGCAAATCGCGGCAAATGTGCCGCAACCGCCGTCGGCCGCCGCCTGCTCTTTACTCTGGTTGGCGGCACTCCCAAATCCGAATCGTATCTCGCGGAACGCGGAGACGCGGATTGAGGCGAAGGCGCGGATTGAAATGAGCCGGAAGCCGCACGGCACATCTTGGGCTCGGCCTGAAAGGCCGATCCCGCTAGCGCAGGCCGGAGCCACGCAAGCGGCGGAGGGCTTGGTCGTCAGCTCGTGCGACGGGCCGGCCCAGAAAGGGCCCGTCGAGCCTGTGTCTGCGGCGGCAACTCCCGGACCACCATTAGCGGGCTTACGAGAGCGGAGGGCACGGGGCTCGAACCCGCAACCGGTTTCCCGGCACGACATTTCCAGTGTCGCCGCTAGCCATTCGCTTACCCTCCGAGTTCATTCTCCGATCGCGATCCAAACGATTTGCGATCGTTCGGAAGTTGGCTTTCAGACCAATCTTAGCCGACGCGGCTGAGATTGCAAAGTCGGCGTCTTCGCTGCCTCGGGGCCACGAATGCGACCGGCATTAATCGCCGCGGTCGGCGAAACTGCGATGGGGGCGTCCTGGGTTATGGCCCGTTTTGGCTCCGTAAATGAGGATGTAACAGTATTTCGGGTTGTTTTGGCCGCGATTTGCGCGTAGAATGCCTCGGTTCCGATTTTTTCGCAGAAGCCTGTTTTTTTGCCGGGTTGCCGCAGCCATGAATTGCATGCCAGAGAATAAAGCGTGCTATCGTTCGGCTGTGTTGAATTCCCACCCGCCGGACCGCAAATAGGAATTGCCCCGCTTCAGATTGGTCTTGCCGCATGAGGTAAGACGATCTCGAGCGGGGTTGTCTCACCCGCTTGCAAGGTGGCCCGCACACGCGGCAGAGCGTGCTGGCAAGGCCCGATTCCCAGACCTGCAAGCCAAGCCACCTTTGCCAGGGTTCGAAGCCCGGCGAAGTCTGCCCGCTCTTCCACCGCAGCCAGCCATACCTCAACCTTCACCCTCACCCCCGCCCTTCCTCCGATGCGCCGCAACGACATCCGCAATATCGCCATCATCGCCCACGTCGACCACGGCAAGACCACTCTTGTCGACTGCCTGCTTCGGCAAAGCGGCGAATTCCGCGCCAGCCAATTGGTCGGCGAATGCATCCTCGATTCCAACGAATTGGAACGCGAGCGTGGCATCACGATCTTGGCGAAGAATATCGCGCTGCACTACAAGGATGTGAAGATCAATTTGATCGACACGCCCGGGCACGCCGATTTCGGCGGCGAAGTGGAGCGCGTGCTCCGATTGGCCGACGGTGCGCTGGTGTTGGTGGATGCGGCCGAGGGGCCGATGCCGCAAACCCGCTTTGTGCTCACCAAGGCGCTCGAATGCGGATTGCAACCGATCGTGGTGATCAACAAGATCGACCGCCCCGACGCGCGGGCGGAAGAGGTGCTCAACGAGGTGTTCGAGCTGTTCCTTGATCTGGGTGCCAACGACGAGTTGGCCGATTTCCCTTATATTTTCGCCACCGGCCGCGGCGGCTACGCCACGCACGATCCGTCCACCAAGACCGATTCGATCCATCCGCTGTTGGATATGGTGCTCGAGCGCGTTCCGGGGCCGGAGATCGA
The DNA here is from genome assembly GCA_036267355.1 of Pirellulales bacterium. Taxonomy (NCBI): domain Bacteria; kingdom Pseudomonadati; phylum Planctomycetota; class Planctomycetia; order Pirellulales; species Pirellulales bacterium. Next base: position 2,636 of record DATAWG010000116.1, read on the forward strand.
CGAAAATGCCCCGCTGCAAATACTCGTCACCACGCTCGATTGGTCCGACTACGTTGGCCGAATCGCCATCGGCCGTATCCAATCGGGAACGCTGAAGCGCGGGCAAACGGTCGCCCTGATGCAGGCCGGCGATCGCACGGTGCCGGCCAAAGCCACGACCGTGTATCTATTCGACAAGCTTGGCCGCAGGGAAGTCGAGGAAGCGACGGCCGGCGACATCGCGGCCGTGGTCGGTCTGCCCGACGTCGAAATCGGCGACACGATCAGCGACGCCGCCACTCCCCGCGCGATGCCGCGTCTGGCGGTCGACGAGCCGACGCTGCAAATGGTGTTCTGCGTCAATACATCGCCGATGGCGGGCCGTAGCGGCAAGTATCTTACGACGCGGCATCTTCGCGACCGGCTCGAGCGCGAGCTGGAGCGCAATGTCGCGCTGCGCGTCGAAGCGATCGAAGGGACCGAAAGTTTTGCCGTCAGCGGCCGCGGATTGCTGCACCTGGGCGTGCTCATCGAAACGATGCGCCGCGAGGGATACGAACTGGCGATCGGCAAGCCGCGCGTGATCACACGCCAGGTAAACGGAATTACCGAAGAGCCGTTCGAAAGCCTCGTGATCGAAGTGCCGCACGAAAAGATGGGGCCGGTAATGGAATTGGTCGGCGGGCGGCGGGCCCGAATGATCGAAATGCACAACCGCGGCGAATTCGCCCATCTGCTGTTTTCGATTCCGGCTCGCGGCTTGATCGGCTTGCGCACGCGCTTGCTGAATGCCACGCAAGGCACCGCGGTGATCCATCACCGTTTCGAGGCCTATCGGCCGATCGAAGGCGAAGTGCCGGGGCGCGCCAATGGGGTGCTGGTTTCGATGACCAGCGGCAAGGCCGTGGCCTTCGGGCTCGATGGCTTGCAGGATCGGGCCGAGATGTTTATCGGGCCCGGCGAGGAGGTTTATGAGGGGATGATCGTCGGCGAAAACAGCCGCACCGGCGACATGACCGTCAATCCCACGAAGGAAAAGAAGCTCACCAACATGCGGGCGACCGGCAGCGATCGCAATATTCTCTTGAAGCCGCCGCGCCAGCTCACGCTCGAAGCGGCCTTGGAATACATCGAGGAAGATGAGTTGGTCGAGGTCACTCCGGACAGAATTCGCCTGCGAAAAATTCTCCGCACCGAACACGAGCGCCGCCGCGAAGCCCGCCAGCGGGCGTAGGGGTGTCGAGAATCGCTTCGACAACCGGCTTGGCCTGCCTCGTCAGCGCTGCGGGCCAGTGTTCTTCGAAAATCGCCCATTGTAGCCCGAAGCGTTGGCAAGGGGCGCGCCGCAATGGCGACTCGAGCATTCGGGGTGCTCAGACGCACTCGCGCCGCCAACGATAGGCTGCCCGTTTTCACGGGAGTTGGGGCCACGGTTGCCGGATTTTCCAGGGTCGCGCCCCGCGCTTCGGGCGTTGCCGGCGATTTCGACTCCGCGGCAACTGTTTGTAAACGATTAATACGCCGAAAGAGTCAAAAATCTCGACCTATAGTTGGTTTGGCCCCCTCAAAGGGGCTCTCGATGCGGCGGGGCAGGCCAGCCGCTCGAAATCCCTGTCGAGAGTCATACGAAGCAATGAGCACCGTTGCGGCGAGCGAAAGGGATCAGCGCGCCCTGATGCCCATCGGCATCGGCACCTTAAGCATCTCGTGTGCGCTGGAGTTCGACGTGTATTTGCCGGCCGATAAGGGCGCCGACACGACGCTCTATCGCCGCCGCACGTATCCCTTCACGCAGGCCGATGTCGAACGTCTGGCCGGCCGGGGTATCCGCACGCTCTATATATCGTTCGACGATTCGCGAAACTACCGCGACTACGTTCGAGAACACATTCTCAAGAATGAAGCCATTCCCGCGGCCGACCGCTATATCGCCCTGCGCGAGGCGACACGCGTCGTGCTTTCCGAATTGCTCTCCAACGGGGATCCCACGAGCGCCGTCGATGCGACACGGGATGTCAGCCAAGAAATGGTTCGCACCGTTTGCGATTCGAAGCTGCTTGTGAACGAATTGCTCAAGGCAATGTCGCACGACTACAGCGGTTTCACGCATGCGATGAACGTGTCGTCCTACTCCCTATTGCTCGCCAAGCGGCTCGGCATTTCCGACCAGGAGGAGCTGCTCCGAATCGGCCAAGGGGCCTTGCTCCACGATATCGGCATGCAGTTCATTCCCCGTCGCATCCTCGACAAACCGCGAAAGCTCACGGACAAGGAACGGCAAGTGGTGCAGCAGCATACGACGCGCGGCTTCGCCGAACTCTGCCGCCGCACCGACCTGACGACGGGCCAATTGATGATGGTCTATGGGCATCATGAGCGCTGCGACGGTCGCGGCTATCCGACTGCCCTGGTGCGATCCGAGATTCACGAGCACGCACGGCTCTGTGCCGTGGTCGACGTTTACGCGGCGCTGACCAACGACCGGCCGCACCGTACGGCCTCTCGCCATGCGAACGTAATCGAGTATTTGGATCGGCAGGCGGGCCGAGCTTTTGACGAGGAGATGACCCGATGCTGGATCGATGCAGTCCAGAACAAGCAATAGCGGATTGGATCTACGGCCTTCCCAATCACGTCCGATTTCCGGCGAATCTGCGCGCGAATTTCGAGCGCACCGGTCCGACCACGACCGTGGCTGAGGATGTCCGCAGCAGTGTTCGCGTTCATTGCAGCGGCAACAGCCATCGCGCGGCCCTTGGGCTTCGGCAAACGTTGCCCGCGTTCCCGCGCGACACCGCCTGGCAATCGGTGTTCACCACGAATATTTCGAAAAGCGGCTGCGGATTCTTTCACGGCGAGATCCTTTATCCGAGCGAACGCTTCGATTTAATCCTGCTGACGGGAATTCAGCGGTGGATCGAGGTGGTGTGGTGTCGGCGGATCGACACGAATTGCTTCGTCGTCGGCTCGCGATTCTGCAATCCATCCGACGCTGTCGGCAAAGGAACTGAGAAATGACGATCTCGGAGCAGAATGTCGATGAAGAACTCGACGGATTATTCGACCGGCTCGTGTTCCTCGCCGAGGATCCGAGCCTCGCCGCCGTCGATCGCGAGGGAAGTGCGGCGGCCGCCGAAGCCCGCCTCGCGCCGCCCGGCCGTAGCGACGAATTGAGCGTGGCCGACGAGCAACCGATCGCAGGGCAAGCCGCGGCGCCGGTCGGTCGCTTCTTTCCGGTCGCGCCGCGGTCGATCGCCGAGACCCATATCGGTGAAAACGAGATCGAGGCGATCGTGCTCCGGTTCTTGATGTTTCGCGGAGTTTGCCGCGGCGTTGAAATCGCTCAGCAAATCGGCCTGCAATTCGCCATCGTCGAGCGGCTGTTTCACGCGCTCAAGGCGCAGCGGCTGGTCGCACACCGAAGCGCCGCCAACCTGACCGACTACGTCTACGAAATTACCGACCAGGGTGTCCATCGCGTCGAGCAGCATTCCGCCAATCGCCGTTATTGCGGCACCGTGCCCGTCTCGCTTGCCGACTACGAAGCCAGCGTCGCAGCCCAATCGCTCAGCCAATTGCAGCCGACCGTGGAGGATTTGCAACGCGCCTTCAGCGATCTGACGCTGAGCCATGAAATGTTCTGCCGCCTCGGCCTGGCGATCACTTCGGGCAAGGGCCTTTTCTTGCATGGCCGGCCCGGCAACGGCAAGACCAGCGTTGCCGAACGGATTACCTCCGTCTATGGCACAACGATTTGGATTCCGCGCACGATCAGCGTCTGCGGCGAAGTCATTCGTATTTTCGACCCGAGTTGCCACGAAGAATTGCCGCTGGCAAAAGGAGACCGCATCGTCGACGACGAAAAGATCGACCATCGCTGGGTGCGGATCCGCCGGCCGACGATCGTCGTCGGCGGCGAACTTACGATGCGAAATCTGGAACTGACGCTGAACGACGATATCGGCGTTTCGGAGGCGCCGGTGCAAATGAAGAGCAATTGCGGAACGCTCGTGATCGACGATTTCGGCCGCCAGCAAATCGCTCCCGCCGAACTGCTCAATCGTTGGATTGTGCCGTTGGAAAAGCGCTACGACTATCTGGGCCTCTCCAGCGGGCGAAAGTTCTGCGTGCCGTTCGACCAATTCATCGTCTTCTCGACGAATCTCGAGCCTAAGGACTTGGTCGACGAAGCGTTTTTGCGGCGAATCCCCTACAAGATCGAAATCGAGAATCCCACGGCAAGCCAGTTTCGTGGACTGTTCGAGCGGACCTGTCGGAAAGCGGGGCTCGAGTTTTGCCCGGCAGCGTTCGACAAGCTCGTCGCAAAGCACTATACGCAAGCAGGTCGCGAGATGCGGTTTTGCCATCCGCGCGACTTGCTTCACCAGGTCGGCATTTTCTGCAAGTTCCTCAAGATTCCGCCGGCCGCACGCTTCGAAGCATTGGAAATCGCCGCAAAGAACTACTTCTCGACGACCGGCTTCTAAGGCTCGGCCGAAAAATCACCCTAACCGCAAGGGGAGAGGTCTTGTGGAGACTGTTGTTTTTTCCGGTCGAGCCGAAGCTGGCCGCTCGTGGCAAGCTGTTCGGATTGCATCGAGTTTGATGCGTGGAAGGAAAGCAACGCGGCCCACGATGCGGCCGTGAGTTGTAAACCGCTGCCGGGCTGGCATTTGAATCGCGCTAGTCGTCTGCGGCACAACCGGCAGATTCGCGCCGCCTGGCAAAATCGAAAAAAAACTCCCCTTCGGCATAATCCGTAACCGACACCTATAGTCAGGCAACTCGTTCCACGGAAAGAGTCGTCGGGGGGAGTCGGCTCGGTTCATCGAGCCAGGGGGTCAAGCGGGTCGGCGAATTCTCGCCTGCCGCCACGGCTCGGGAGCGCACACGCTTCCGATCCGCGTCGGCACGATCCAGCCCGCGCGGCCAGCGGTGCCGAATCTCTCCCGGCGACTTTCCCCGGCGAACGCCGCAGCAATAGCGGCCGAACGTTGCCGAAACTCGATGTTACCGAGAGCCCATTGAAGCCCGGAAGTTCGGCGCGACGCGATCGTTGCCGCACACGGGGGCATTTCAACCCGCAACGGATTCGCTCTCGATTTGGTGGATGCAAAGGTCAGTCGCGACTTCACAGGAGGAAATCATGCAACGTTTGTTCTTCGGATTGGCGATCGCCGCAGCGGCCTTGGCCACCAGCTTGGCGCTGGCGGGCGATCAGGCGACAACGTCGTCGGATCAGCAGTTGGCAAATCAGGTCAAAGCCAGCCTGTGCAGCGGTCAATTGCACCACTACGCCATCGATGTGAAAGTGGCCGGCGGCACCTGCTGGCTCAACGGCACGGTGACCAATCGGCAGCAGTTGGACACGGCACTCGATATCGTCGCGGAAACTGCGGGCATCGAAAAGGTAGTCAACGGTTTGAAGATGACCCAACCGTCGGCTCAGGTCGTGCAAGTGTCGGCCTCGCCCGAGCCAACGATGTCGGCCCAATTGGCGATTGGCGCCGGTCCGGTCGAGAATCCGACCGGCACGGTCGGCGTCGAAGCGCATGCCGTGGGCGCCCCGCGCCCGTTGGCCATGGCCCGGGCCCAACCGCTGCCGGGCGCTCCTGGCTGTGCGCCGGCCTATGGCCCGAATGGGATGGGCGGCGGGATGAGCGGCGGCCCGATTCCGGCCTACGCCCCTGGCGCTGGCGGCGGAATTGCCCCGGCTCACTTCGATCGAGCCAACATGCCTGGCTACGCGTGGCCCAGCTATGCCGCGTATCCGAACTATGCCAGCATCACCTATCCGCGGCAGTATTCGCCGACCGCTTGGCCGTTCATCGGACCGTTCTATCCGTATCCGCAGGTGCCGCTCGGCTGGCGGAAAGTGACGCTCGAATGGCACAACGGCTGGTGGAATCTCGACTTCAAAGACGGCGACGGCGGTTGCCACTAATCGCCACGGGCCGATTCCCAACAGCTTGATCTGATGTTGATTCCTCCGACCCCTGGGGCAACCGCCGCCAGGGGTTTTTGCTGCGCTTGGGCGGGGAAAGCGATCTGGCTACGGCTCGCGGTTCGCTTGCGGTTTCGCGCGTCGCGCTAGCATCGGCGGATGTGAAAGAAGGGGGACAGACACCTCGCGAATCCGTTTTTTCGAGGGGTTTCAGACCGGGATCGAGCCAGTCCCCATTCTTTCAACGGCACGCAGCCCTGCTAACCCAACTTCCCCAGCCGTCGAACAAAATTCCCGTTGGCGGCACGTTTTCCAAGTTTTTTCGCCGTAAGTCGTTGCACGGTGGCGATGGGGCGAGAACTGTCGAGATATTTGGTTCGCAAGGGCGTGTAGTGGAAAAAGTCCTGGCGAATGGCCGCTAACATGGGGGCATGTTCCTCAGGCCCTA
>DATAWG010000117.1 GCA_036267355.1 Pirellulales bacterium
GGTAAGCTTCTTCCCTTGCAGAAGCAGCTTCCCGCCGATCCGCCGGCGCACGGTCAGTTCTGCCGCCGTTCCCTTGGTTCTCATGCATACATTCTACGCCCAGCGTACCAAATGGCTCATTCACAACGCAAAGATCAATAGGAGCGTGTTTTTTCCCGAAATAGGTCCGCATTTTCGCGAATTGCCGGTCGGTTACCAACAGCAGCCGGACGTGGCCTTGCACGGGCAACTCACGCGTCAGCCGGTTGCGGCACGGCTCGCCGGCCTCCTCTGAACTGAAAGGCCGCGTAAACCGAGAACTGTAGCCGGCTGAATCCTTGCTCCAGAAGCAAGGAACGGAACCGGCCATATCGTCGGCGGTCGATCTTAGTCTTCACCGGGAGATCAAACATCACCATTAGCCACATGGCTTTGTACTCCGAAAAATCAGGCGGGCGACGCGTCACGCGATGGCTCCAGCAAGGCAGGGAGTCGAAGTCGTCGTCGTGGACCCAGAAAATTCTCAACAAGGCTTGAGGCAAGCATCTCATTCGCCTCGAATAAGGAGCGGCTTTCCTCGTTGACGCGCCAGTGGCCACAGACGGCGTCAAGCAGCCGGCGGCGTGAGTCGTAGGCCAGCGGGGCGTCGGTGCCCCGTTCCTCCACCATTTGCGCCACAATAGTATCGATCGCGGGCCGAAACGGTTCCATGATGTCATCGGCGAGGCAAAAAGGGTTGTAGCGATTTCGGTGGTGAACACCGAGCGACGGATGCAATCCGGCCGCACACGCCGCACGGGCGGCGATCGCGCGCAACACGGCATAGCCGTAGTTCAGCAGTTGATTTTGGTTTGGCGCGTCGCGGTCGCGATGGAAGTCGACACCAGGGAAGAGGTGTTGCCAATAGCGGCGGGCCGCCTGCGCCTCGACGTTGGACGGATCACCGCTTTGCACGGTGCGAGCCAGGGCGGTCAGTCCGGCGTCGGTGCCCCGCAGCTGCATGAGCACCGAGCCTTGAAGGCGAATCTTGGCCTGCACGATTTCCTGCCAGAGACGCTTGCGGAGCGGCAGCTTGGCCCTCGCTTGGGCCAGGAAACGCTCGCCCTGCACGTAATGCGATTGCAGCGGAAGCTGGAGCCCAACAGGCAGACGTTTGCCGTCGCAGATTACTAGTACCCCACCGGCGGCGGCCAACTCCGAAAGCACTGCCTGCGTGCATGTGATTTGCGGATGCGCCAGTACGACGACGGCGACTTCGCAGGCCGGGATGCGAATGCCCGGAGCGTCACTTGCCTCGACGCAGAGGCAGCCATGCTCGATGCGGAGCCGGGCGGGGGCTTCGGAGATGTCCAGAATGCGGTGCATGGCTGCAACTTTTGCCGCGGTGGCAGTTGCAACCGTCCGTGATTTTTTGGTTAGCGATCCTTCTTCTTCCGGCCTTTCCTTCTAGTCTGCTTCGGCGGGGTCCATCTTTCAAGGGTTGATATGTCGATTTCGACTCCAGTCAGCGGGTCGGTGAGCCGGCCGGTCGGGGAGACTGAGACTTTACGGAACCGCCTTTCTGAAAGCGCGCCAGAGCGGATTGACGGACGATCTTTTGATTTCCGCACCTCTGAACTATCGCGACCGTCATGATGCAGACGGATTTCATAATTCTCCTTGGACAGGCTTAGAACTCGATATAACTGCCACTCGCCCTGTTTATCGGGCATGAGGACGTGCTCGTTTGCAAATAACGCAAATTTCTCGAGCGGATCGACTTGTTGGTCCTGATTCCGCATCCGCATCGCTTCTAAGCGGTTGACGAGCTGATCAGTCCAGCCGATTTCGTTGCCTTCCTTGTCGACGACGGCCCGGATGCGACTGCAGAAGTTCGAGCCTTGAGTGGCAGCGACGTTGCGAGTCGGGTCGCCCGGACGCACGGCGAATGCCTTCTTTTCAGCCCAGACGCGCACGCTATGAATGGGCGTTTTGGTGCCGTCGCGATTTTCCAGAAACGGATGATTCGCCAAAGAATTAAACAGTTCTATTGGCTTCTTGCCGGAACCGAACCGCTCCTTCAGTTCGGCGTACTTCGACCGCACCAAGCGCCGCACCTCCGAATCAACGATTGAGTCGCCGTTGATCTCGGTTTCCGAGAGGCCGGACAGCGGCTTGCGGACCTTCGACTTGGCGCTACCCTCGCCCGCGACGATCGCGTAATTCGTGTCGGCGTGTAGTGGGCCGTTCAGGCGTCGGCTCTGCCGATGCGAGACGAGGATCGACCGCACGCTCCGGCGTGTTTCGTCGAGCAAACCGGCCCACGGCGGATCAATTTGGGGGAGGCCACGGGGTTTGCCCTGCTGCCATGCCGCGGCTGCGGCGGTTTGCAGCGCCGTCACCGTTCCCATATCAGTGCAGGCGGCGACGACGGCGTCGACAGCATGTTGCCGATGGTCGGCCCGATTTTTTTCGTCATCAATGCCGAGAATCTGGTTCAATCGCCATTGGCCACGTAGTGCGGCAGTCAGGCCACCCGTCAGCGTACTGACGCGCTGACGGCCATTGGCGTCATTCCGTCCGCCATAGAGGAGTCCGAGGTAATCCGCCGCCGCGACCCCAGCATACCGCGTGTCGTTTAATTGCCGCGAGGCAAATTCCTCATCGACCTGGGGGACCTGAAAGCGAGCGAGCTTCTTCGCAGCCGCCGGACCCTTGAATTTCTTTACCCTCGCCAAGATTTCGCGATAGCGCGCGGGGTCGTCGGCGTAAGCGACTGCCGGCAACCGGTCGCGTTTTACGTTCCGATTCTCCTCATGCAGGCAGAGTGTCTTGTTGCCGAACGAATCGTCCAAGTAGCGGCGGGGGTAAATATGTTCGACATCGAACCGCGTCGCAGAGCCAATTAGATCGCCGACGCTATGTATTTCCTCGCCTGTGTAGGGGCAGACCCAATTGCACTCTTCAGCCAGAAGGTACATTTCGATCCCACGATCGTAGCCACGTTTCTCGGGATAATTATCGAACTCGGCGCGGACGGCCGCCAATGCTTTGCGTCGTTTTGCGGTTTGTTCTCTGATGATCTCCTCAACTCTCTTTCGTTCCTTCTTTGAACGCTTTAGATCGCGAGCCAACTCGATGCGAACGAGTTCCGGTTTACCGAAGCGGTCGATCAGTTCGTTGACGACCTTGCGGACTTCGGTAAGAGCGCGAATTATCGCCGGACTTCGGACGTTTGGGACATGACCAACTACCGGCGGAAGCCTGTCGAATGCCACCTCGGCGGCGTGGGCATTCGGGTACGCCATCAGCTTGGCCTCGGTGTACGTCGGCCAACGACCGAGCTCGAGATCTTTCTTCGAGAGGTACTCCTGCAGCTTCAGCAGTGCCTGTCGGGAATGGTTCGCATAGCCCTGTTCGAGCGTCACGTCCGCCAAAAGTTCGGCTTGGTGGTCGTCGAAGCCCCAATGACCCTTGAGGCGACGAACAAGAGCGTCACGCTTGTTGAAACTCAGAACCTCGTAAAACAAGCGTTCCTGATCGGCCTCACCAAGGCTGTCCCAGCGCGGGCCGAGGATGCCGCGCAATTCGGCGACGGTCCCCATTCCGCGAGCATGCTCGTCATCGTCGCCGGCAAAGTTAAGGCTATTTCCCTTGGGTAGGCCAACCGTGTTACGGAAGTCGGCCAATTTCATCCGGCCGCGCTGCTGCAATGCGGCTATGGCGCGTTCACGCTCGGCGTCGTCGAGCGGACGGTCGAGCTCGCCCCGTTTCCGGACTCGAACGTGGTTGATGAATTGCAGCATCCGGACTTCTTGGGCCAGCGGATGGGCGGCCGCCAATCGCCTTTTTTTCGGCTCCAGACTGCATTTGCCGACGAGCCCTTTCGCGCTGCGGAGCGGCCGTTGGAAGAAAATCGCCTTTCGCAGTTTCTTCCGCAGAGCCTCGGTGAGTTGTTGCGCGTGGTGGGGAGCCTGGATTTGCCAGATGCGTTCGAACTCGTCGAGATACATTTCGCGGCCCGTCCATCGCTTGCGAATGCCTTTGTTCGGCAAACCCTTTTCAAACGGGTCTTGGGTTGCCAGGAAACCTCCGAGAGTAAAATTCCCGGTGACTAAATCGTTGGCCAGCGACCGGATGGCTGGCTTCACCACTCCCGTGTCTTCCTCATCTTTCGGCGCCCCGCGAAGATTGCTGTTGAAGCCACGCCGTTTCGCCAAGTGTAGCAACGCCCTGCCCAGTGCGAACGCTTCAACCGGTTCCCGGGCGGCACGTGCCCGAATGCGATAGACCAGCAGTTGGGCCGAACGATGGTCCCCTTTTTGGCAATAATCGGCAGCGAGCGATTGGTCGAGCCGCGCGATGTAGTCGGACAGAGCCCCGCGCTCCGCGACCGGTTCGGACGGTAATAGGCCGGCGTTTTGCAGGAGCCGAAACACCTCCCACCGCCGCGACGCTCGGCGACGAAATTGGCGCCGAATCAATCGTCCCTTCCTTCGAGCGACTGCGTGCGACTCTTCGCGGCCACGCGAAAAATCCCTCGACGTGCCCGACATTCCGGCGTCAAACAGCCGCACCCCCGTGGCAATTATTCCGTGCGGGCGCCTATCGCGGAGCCGAAGACAGGCCCAGCCGACCGACGAGGCCCCAATATCGAGTCCGAGAACATATCGTGCGGGCGCGGCAGATATTTCCATAGCGCGGCGAGTCCAATCCGAGGAAAACGCTTGCAATTCCCGAGCAGGCCCCTATGATAACATCTAATGTATCCGAGCGGCGGTTGCTATTCACCCTGTTTATCACAGTAAGTGCGCAAGCTTCCGCTTGTATCGCACGGTTCAATCCGGTGGGGGCCTGGAGCCCCCTTTTTTTGCGCGCCCTTTGGACAGGTCGCGATCCCGTACGCCCCGAAGTTCGCAACAGCCGACCAGTCATTTTCGCAAGCTTCGCGGCGCCCGCAAAGCCTTCTTTTCGTCGGGGGCTCATTATTTGCGGCGCTCGCGTGCGCTGCAAGTGTCGTGCGCCGATCCGTTCGCGAAGCGACCGACGACTCGTGAATTGTGGGCTCGATCGGCACGCGATAAAGTGACGGGCAGTTCCGCACCATCCGCTTCGCTGGCTTCAAGCTATTGTGGGAGCCATTCGATGCAGCTTCGATTTGCAATCGTCGCAATGGGCGTTGCGTTTGCCGCCGGTCTGCCGGCTTTCGGCCAAGCGCGGCAGCCGCGCCTGCCGCGCACGGTCCAATCGGTGGTCGAACCATGGATTCAGAAGTTTGA
>DATAWG010000118.1 GCA_036267355.1 Pirellulales bacterium
GCGGCCCGACGGCGATCCGCAATTGGCGGTCGACAACCTCGGCGCCGGCATCGGCGACCGCGTGATCATCACGAGCGACGGCGCGGGCACCCGCGCCTTGCTCAACAGCGACACCACCCCGGTGCGCTGGAGCGTCATTGGAATACCCGATGAAAAGGCTACAGGCTGAAGGCTGCGCTGATTGCAGGGGCCGACGGCACACGGAGTGTGCCTACTACGTAACAAAGAGCAAACCCTCGGCGTTGTTTTCGTCCTTAAGCCTGTAGCCTCAAGCCTGTAGCCTGGTATGCCTGACGCAACCACCAATGCCGACGTGGAGGGCTCGACGAGCGAATTGGTCGTCGAAGCGGCGGTGGTCAGCCTGTCGGCGGTGTTCGATGCATCGGCGCGGTTGGAAGGAGTTCGGCGATTGACGGTCGGCCGAAGGGCCATCGTGACGCCTGCCGTCTGCGACCTGTTGCGGCAGCGGAAGATCGAATTGTATCGGGGAGAGCGAAATGCGAAGCCGCCACAAGACGGCGCGAAGACCGCGACGCTCAGGCTGGTCGTTGGTGTCGCAGATGCATCAAACGCAGCGCAATTCGAAACGTTGATGAAGCTGCTCGGGCGAATGCCGCTGGCGATCGAGCGGCTTGCGGCGAGCGGATTGTTGGAAACGATCGACGAATTGGCGCGGCAGGTTGCTGCCTCGGCGACAGTTGGGCTGCTGCTGACGCCTGAGCCGGCCGCGGCGATGTGTCTAGCGAATCGGCTGCCGGGCGTGCGAGCAATGGCGGCCGGCGATGCGGGAACGTTAGCAGCATTGACTGCGACGGCACGGGAAATCGGCGCGAATTTGTTGATTGTCGACCCCACTGGCCGCAGCCCGTTTGCGATGAAACCGTGGATCGAGCGATTTTGCCAAGGCGCCCCGCGAAGGTGCCCGCCGCAATGGCGCGGCCGATTGGACTAACCGGAATCTGGCTCATTTTGACCCGCCGGGGTCTGGCTCATTTTTCGCCATGGAACGGCTTAAATCCATACAAGTCCTTCGGCGAAAAATGTGCCCGACCCCCTTCGCCTCCAACTAGTTTAACCCACCCATGCGAATCGCAACCATCATCGGCACCGTCACGCTCTCGCGGTCCCATCCAACCATGAGCGGCGCGAGCTTTCGGCTGGCCGTGCCGTTGTCGCTGGCGAACTTGACCGGCGCTGCGAACGAAGCGGCGGAGGAACTGGTGGTGTACGACGAACTTGGCTCGGGCATCGGCAGCCGGATTGCCTTGAGCGAAGGAGGCGAAGCCGCCCAACCGTTTCGCCCGGAGATCAAACCGGTCGATGCCTACAACGCCGCCGTGCTCGACCAAGTAGAAATGGAAACCGAAACCACCCCCGGCCAGTGGCACACTAGCCCGAAGCGTTAGCGAGGGAGAGGCCGCCCACTAGCGCTCTCTCGCTAAGCTTTGCGGCTGGCGAAGCCGTTGACGCGGCTCGCACGGGCAGAGTCCTTGGCAAACGAACCAGCACACTTTCAACGACACACAACTATCTCCCCATCGGAGCCAAACTCATGATCAACGCCCATCAAATCAAGGAAGAAATCTGCGACATCGGCCGGCGAATTTACAACAAAGGCTTTGCCGCCGGCAACGACGGCAATATCACCTACCGCATCGCCGAGAACGAAGTCATCTGCACGCCCACGATGGTGTCTAAGGGTTTTCTGAAGCCGAGCGATCTGTGCACCGTCGATATGGAAGGCAAGCAGCTTTCCGGCCATCGCAAGCGCACCAGCGAAGTGCTCCTGCACCTGGCGATCATGAAGGCCCGGCCGGAGATCAAGAGCGTCGTGCATTGCCACCCGCCGCACGCGACGGCGTTTGCCGTGGCGCGAGAGCCGATTCCGCAGTGCGTGTTGCCCGAGGTCGAGGTGTTCTTGGGCGACGTGCCAATCACGAAATACGAAACTCCTGGCGGACAAGCGTTTGCCGACACGATTTTGCCGTTCGTCGCCAAATCGAATGTGATCATTTTGGCCAACCACGGCACGGTGAGCTTCGGCAAGACGGTCGAGCTGGCTTACTGGTGGACCGAGATTCTCGACGCCTATTGCCGCATCCTGATGCTCGCCCGCGACCTGGGCAAGGTGAACTATTTCACCGAGCAGAAGACGCGCGAGTTGCTCGACCTGAAGCAGAAATGGGGCTTCACCGACCCACGGCTCACCGAGGAAATGAAGAATTGCGACATCTGCGCCAACGACACGTTCCGCGAGAGTTGGGCCGCCGCCGGCATCGAGCGCCGTGCCTTTGAAGCGCCGCCCGCGATGGCAGGGAAGGGGAAGGAATCAGGGGCCAGGGGCCAGGGGCCAGAGGAAAGGGGCGAGGGGCGAGGGGCGAGGGGCGAGGAAAAAGGCAACACGGAGTGCGCTTGTCAGTGCAATGGGCATGGGAAGCCGGCAGTAGTATCCGCCACGCGAGCAGCAGCGGCGCCCGGCCCGAGCACGAATGGCGACCAAGAAGCGTTGATCCGCGCAATTACCGACCGTGTCATGGCCGCGCTGGCCCAAACCGCAAAATAACAACCGCGCGAAACAGCAAACGCGCAAAACCGCAAGCGAACCTCACCACCCAGCTTGGCCGCGACCCGCGCTTGCGGTTTCGCGCGTCCCTAACCCCTAACCCTACCCCCTAACCCTATGCACATCTCCATCATCGGCGGCGGCGGATTGGTCGGCTCTTGCACCGCCTTCGCGCTGCAAATGGGCCGCATCGTCCGGCAAATTGCCTTGATCGACGCTAATGCCGAAGCGGCGGCGGGCCAAGCCCTCGATTTGTTGCACGGCTCGCCGCTGATCGCCGATCAGGTGATCTGCTCCGGCGGCTATGAACACATTCCCGATTCGGATCTGATCTGCATCACGGCCGGCCTGAGGCGCAAGCCCGACGAAAGCCGTTTGGACCTGATCAATCGCAATGTCGAATTGTTCCGTGGCATCCTCGCGGAGATCCAGAAAGCCGGGCACAAGCCCGATGCGATCGTGCTCGTGGTGTCGAATCCGGTCGATGTGCTCACGTATCTTGCGGCGCAACAGCTCAAGCTTCCCGCGTCGCGCGTGCTGGGTTTGGGAACACTATTGGACACGATTCGCTTCCGAGCCCTGATTGCCGAGCGATTGAAGGCGGCGCCGACGCAAGTGGCCGCCCTGATCCTGGGCGAACATGGCGACAGCATGGTGCCGATCTGGTCGAGCGCCACGGTGGCGGGCTTGCCGCTCGAAAAATATCCCGGCTGGAGCCACACCGCTGTCGGCGAGTTGTTTCAGCGCACCAAAGGCTCCGGCGCGGAAGTGATTCGAAAGAAGGGCGGGGCCGGGTTTGCCGTCGGGCTCGCGATTCAAGAAGTGATCGAGACGATCGCCCTCGACCGCCGCCGCGTGCTGCCGGTGTCGAGCGTGCAAAATGGCTGCTACGGCTTGCGCGGCGTGGCGCTGAGCGTGCCGACGGTGGTGGGCAGGGCCGGCGTTTTGGCCACTCACCCGATTGATCTATGGCCGAAAGAATTGGCAGGCATGCGACAAAGCGCCCAAGCGCTGCGACAAACGATCGACACCGTATTGCAAACGAAATCCGCGGTTGGGGCAGGTTGACACCACCCCCCGCCCCCGGCCCCTCTCCCGCAAGGGGCCGAGGGGAGAAGCGGCGCTGTTGGCGCCGCATTGTTGGCGCGGTGCCGCAAGGAACGCGTTCCCCTCTCCCCTCGCGGGAGAGGGGCTAGGGGTGAGGGGGCGCATACCGGTTCGGGCACCACTGGCTTCGACCCAATCATCGCATGGAAAAATCGCTCGATCGAAAACTCGCTGCGATCCATGCGGATCCGTCCGGCGCCAAGGATTTCATTCTGGCCGACGCCAAGGATGCCGACATGGCGTTCGGGATCGGCGCGCCGGGCCAATCGCCCGAAGCCCATTCCAGCGAAGTGCGCATGCGCACGCTCGCCGAATATCGCCGGGCGATTCGCGATGTCATCCGCCAGGGATTGGTCGACATCGTGCTCATGTCCGCGAGCACCAACGACCTTCTGACGATCGGCGAGCGGTTGTTCGATGGCAGCCATGTCACGCCGGCCGGCCGCGCCAACGACGCCAGCGATGTGTTTGTCGTTCGCGGCGGCCACTATCTCGAGCCGCCGGCCCGGCCGTTCCGCTCGGCATCGCTCGACCATTTGCAATGCGGCCATGTCGATTGCGAGCGCGGCGAGCGCATCCGCGGCGCGAACCTCGGGCTGTATAGCGTGACGTTCAACAACCGGCTCGACGACGATCTGCGAACGCTCGCAGAGTATCGCGCCTTCCGCACCGAAGCCGAGGCCAAAGGATTTCGGCATTTCTTGGAAGTGTTCGACCCGAACGCCCCGCACGATTTGGGGCCGGAGCAAATTCCGGCGTTCATCAACGATTCGATCGCCCGGACGCTGGCGGGCGTCGCCGCGGCCGGCCGGCCGGTCTTCTTGAAAATCGTTTACCACGGCCCGCGGGCGATGGAAGAACTCGTGGCCTACGATCCGCACTTGGTGGTCGGCATTTTGGGCGGCGGTTCGGGAACAACCTACGACGCATTCAAACTCGTCGCCGAAGCCCAAAAATACGGTGCCCGCGCCGCGCTGTACGGCCGGAAGATCAACGCCGCCGAATGCCAATTGGCGTTCATCGAGTTTTTGCGGTTGATCGTCGAGCAGCGGATCACGCCGGAAGAAGCCGTGCGAGCCTATCACGGCGTATTGCAGACGCTAAAAATCCGGCCGCATCGCAGCCTGGACGACGACCTGCTGCTGCAAACAAACGTGATGAGCTATGGCGGCAGGGGGACGGTCACGGTGCCGGAAAAGCCGAGCGGGCTGAATGGAGCGTCGAGGCCGAGCGCTGGCCCGACGACAGCCGACAACACGAAGCCGGATTTCGCAAAGATGACCGCCGCGGAAAAGTTGATCTACAACAAGGCACGGCGCGACCGGATTTTTGGATCCTAGCCGACGAATTCGGCGCGGTTGCGGCGCCGGCCCCGTCGGTCTGGGTTCCCTCGCTAATAGATCAGTCCGAGGCGGGCCATCACGGTGTCGGGCGGATCGTACGTTCCCGGTGCGCCGGCGTATTCCAGGCGGCGGCCGAAAACGTATCCTACTTCCGCCAGCCCGCCGAGGCCACCGCACGTGCTTCGCCGCTCGACGCCCAGCAGGGCTCGATAATCGAGGTAGGAAGCAACGTCGTGGGTTCCGTCGGGTCGTTCGATGGCCCATTGGCCGCCGCCCATCTCGCCGCCGATGTAGAGCCAGTCGTCGTAGCCATTGCCGGCGCAGATACGGCGTTCGATTCGCGGCTTGGGCGGCACGAGTTCGATGCGAATATCGGGAGTCGGCACCCAGATCAGTCCCGCCAAAGGGATCAGGCCAATGTCGCGCCGATCGAGGTAACCGACGCCTACCGCCGCCGCGAACGTCGGCGAAAAACGGTAGCCGATGGCGGCATACAGCGCCGTGCGGTAGTCGTCGCTGGACGTGTTTTGGGCGTCGCTATGCCAGCCGGGTTCGGCTCCAGCGTAGAGCAACACATTGTCGGGCAATTGGCTGATAAATTGCACGAGCACGCTGGCGTCGTAGAGCCGGTGCGGCAAAACGGCCTCGTCGGGGCCGTCGACAAAGTGGGTTTCAATATCGGGAGTAATCAGCAGCGCGGATTTGTCGCCCGGCAGACACAGGGGAATCGAGACGAACGCAAAGCCGTCGAGGTCATCAAATCCGATCCCGCCGCCGCCGTTTCGCGGCAAATAGGTTGTCGTGAACTCGACTCGTTGCAGCAGCCCGTTTTTCACATATGGCAGCAGCGGATCGGCCGGCGGTGGCGGCGCATAAGCCCCGGGCAGGGCACCCGGCATGGCACCCGGCAGCGTTCCGGGCAGCGCTCCCGGCAGCGCGCCGGGAAATGGAGCATAGGCCGGCGGCGGCAGTGCGCCGGGCGGGCAAGCGCCTTGGTCGATAATGACCGGCGCATTCGGATTTCCGGGAAGACAATATTCGCCGGCAGTGCCGGGACCGCAAGAATCGGGGCAACGATTTGCCGGTGTCCACCAGCCGGTTCGAAGGGCGTAGTCGTCTCGCGCCGCCGCATCGGAGCCATTGTCGTCGGAAAACGCATCCTCGGAAAATACGTCCGTCCGCGCACGCGCGGCGCCGCAAATCAACACCGCCAAGAGCAACCCGAATGCCATCGGTGTTGCAAAATGCACGGCGCGATTTCTAGGTTGCGTCATATTTCGCCTCGCGCTTCGCACGACCTGCATCTGCCATTTTGTCCTCGTCACTCGTCCCTCGCACCTCCTAGAACGCCAACCCGCCGCGGACCAAAAACGTGTTCGGCAAATCGATATTGCTGGGCGGATAGAAGCGATAGACGATCTCTCGATCGGTGGCAAAGCCCACTTCGAAATAGCCGCGCAAACCGATGTTTCGTTCGGGAATCCATTCGATGCCGATCGAGGCGCGGATGTCGTTGTAGTCGAAGCTGTCTTCGACGCGATCCACGCCGCCTCCCACGACCGGGATGTCGCGGCGGAAGGTCCACGATCCCCCGCCGTATTCACCGACGAGATACCACCACCATTGATAGGTTCCTGTGGTGGCGAAATGGTGTTCATATTTTGGTCGCGGAAAGTAAATCTCGACACGCGTATCGGGATCGGGAGTGAAGAAAATACCGCCGGCCGGCAGCAGCTTGATTTCATTGCGATCCAGATAGATCACGCCCAACTTGAGCTGCGTGGTCTGCAGTCCAAATTGTGAGAAGTTCAGCACGGCGAGCGCCCGGCCCATGATGCGAATGCTGTGGTCGGTGAACGTGTCGAAATCGGAATAGACGCCGACGCGGGCCCCGAGTTCCGCGCCGAAGAACGGCGAGGGCTGCGGGTTCCACGCGCCGTCGATATAGGCGTCGTAGGTTTGCGCCGGCAACTGATCCGTCTGCGTGCCACGCTCCCAGGTATGGATGCCGAAGCCGGGCGTGATCAAAAACGGCTCTTTGGCCCAGTAGACCGGTAGCGCAAATGTGGCCGACGTTTCGATGTCGTTCGACTCGACGCGGCGCGGTCCTTCGCCATACATGAAGGTCTCATCGAGCCGAACTTCCTGCATGAAACGGGTAAAATTCGTGCCGATTACCGGCGGAGCGCAACCGCAGCCGGGCGCCATCACCGGGCCGCCGTTCGGATAAAGAAAACCGGGCGTGCCGGGATTTGCCGGATAATAGGGTTGCGGAATGGCCGTCGACGGAGCGGCATACGGCGTCGGAGCGGCATACTGCGGGCCCGGGCCATAATTCGGCGAGCCATAGTTGGGCGCGCCAAAGCTGGGCGAGCCATAGCTGGGCGCACCGTAACTCGGCGCGGGGCCATACGTCGGCGGCGTGCTTAACGTCGGCGGAGGCGTGTAGATCGGCGTCGCCGACGGGCTGGGGGGCAGCGTGTAAGGGGCCGTCGCGGTCGAGGGAGGCAGATTCCCCGACGACGGCAATCCTTGGTTGGCATACGGATCCCAAGCGGGAGTCGCCGGTGCGGTCGCACCGCCGAGCGAGGGCACCGCCGTCGCCGGCGCTGGAGCCTGAGCGAGCGCATTCGGATCGGCGACCGGCGTGGGAAATTCCACGCGCTGGCCCGACGCCGTAGCGGCGCACAATCCGATCGACAACAATCCGGCCCACAGGCCGCTCAGACGCAGCGCAATCAAGGGCGAGACCCTTGTGGTTTGAATTCGTGCCGAATGGCAAATGGAGGAGGCGCAGCATGGAATTCGCCCTGCGGCGGAAATTCCGCGAGTTAAATACAAAACCGCCACATTCCGGTCAAGCCCGACTCGATGTTAAGATAGTTCAGCCGCCAGGCCAGCGCCACCCCTTCGCCCAAGCCCAAGGGAAGGCCCCAACCGCTTTCGCAATTCCAATCGTGCGTCCCGGCCTTCCCCTGGCCCGCGCCGCAATGTCTTAAGCTCGGCCGAAAAATAACTTCCATTTTTCGAACCCCTCACCCTGCCGTCGCCCGCAAGGACGAGGGGTCTGTGGAGAAGTGATTTTTCGGCCGAGCTCTAATTCGCCACCCATGCCAGCAATTCCACCAATCGACACCAACCGTCTCGCTGCTGCGAACGTGGCGGCGCGCATCGAGCATTTCGAAGAAATATCGTCGACCCAAACTCGAGCCCGCGAATGCGCCGGCGACGCGGATTGTCCCTTGCCGCTGTTAGTGCTCGCGGATCGACAGACTGCCGGCCGCGGGCGGCAGGGGAACACGTGGTGGACCGGCGCCGGCAGCCTGGCATTTAGCCTGCTATTCGATCCGGCGATGCTGGGGGGCGCGCGGCGGCTCGAGCCGCGCGTGGCGTTGGCCGCGGGCGTGGCGATTGTCGATGCGGTGTCGCCGAGATTGCCGGAGCATCGCGTCGGACTGCACTGGCCGAACGATGTGTATGTCGGCAGCGGGAAGCTGGCCGGCGTGTTGGTGGAAGTGCTTGCCGACGGCCGGCACATTCTGGGGATCGGCGTGAATTCGAACAATTCCGCTGCGGATGCCCCGCCGGAAATGCGATCGCAAGTTGCTACGTTGCGCGATCTCAGCGGCCAAGCCCACGATCAAACGCAACTGTCGATCGATCTGCTGGATTGCGTGACGACGCGCCTGCGCGAACTTTGGGCAAACGATCCGCGCTTGCTCGGCTCGTTCGACGCGCTTTGCCTCCAGCATGATGAAGCGCTGACGCTGTATCTCGGCGAGCGCGCGGTGGCCGGTCGTTGCGTCGGCATCGGCCCCGACGGGGCCCTGATTCTCGACACTCAGGAAGGCGTGCAGCGATTCCACGCCGGCACGTTGCGCCCGGCGCTGCTTCCACGACAATAGCAAGCCCGCGATGGCGAGCACCACGACCGCCGTCCTGGCCCGCGCGTGCCCCGATCGTGGCAGCTCGATTGCCGGGGCAGAATCCGCGCTGCTCGCATCGGCGCGAGCTATAATCGGATGAGCGAAACTCGGCCGCCGGGGCGGGGTTTATCGAAGGCAAGGGCAAGATGATCTTTTCTCAAAGGAGCGTCGCAATGAGTCTTTTCGCGCGTGTTATTGGAATCGCATTATTAGGGGGGGCATTTCTCGCCGGCTCATCGTTGATGACCTCGAAAACCTTGCCGATCACCGCGCCGGCGGCCCAGGCCGCGGAAGAACATCATCCGGCCATCCATCGGGCGCTGAAGGAACTGCGCGAGGCCCGTCATGAATTGAAAGACGCGAAGCACGATTTCGGCGGCCATCGCGAAGACGCTCTGAAGGCCGTCGATGGCGCGATCGAGCAACTCGAAATTTGCCTGAAGCACGGCTAAAAACCGCTGCTGATTGACCGGCATCGGCGATGCTTACGGCGTGGTGCGGCCTGATTAACGATTGGCCGCCGACGCCGGTTTTGTTTGGATCCTGGGCCGAACCGCTAAGCGAGGCCGACGCGCGAAACCGCGAGCGAGCTACGGTCCGCCGCCGGCGTGAGAAGCTCGCTTGCGGTGTCGCGCGTCGCTGCTGGCATTGTGGCTTGCCGCGGGTTTTCTGGCCTTGCCGGGTTCGGCCTTTTTTGGCACCATTCGCCCCCCACGGAGGCCGCGGTTTGCCGCCACGTTCGGCGAAACGCGGCGTGCCGTTCGTTGCGTGATGGATCGAATGTTTTCCCCCGAAAGGAGTCGAGAAATGAGCAAGTGCGCGCGTTTTGTCGGTCTGGGTCTGTTGGGCTTGGTGTTCGCGGTCGGTTCGGTCGCTTGGAATTCGAGCATTGTTGCTCCGCCGGTCGCCCAAGCTCAAGAGCCGTGGCATCATCCGCATCTCCACCAGTCGCTTGATAGCCTGCGGGTCGCCCGCCAAGACCTGTTGGAAGCCCACCACAATTTCGGCGGTCATCGCGACGACGCGATTCGTGCGATCGACGCCGCGATCTACCACTTGGATATGTGCATCCGGTACGATCGCTAGAGTTGATTTTCGAGCAACGTTGTTTGCTTGAGGATTTCGTAGCGTTGAAACCATTCGGCGCGGTCCGGCGGCGCATTGCCGCCGGACCGCGTCTTTTTTTGTTCAATCGGCGATTCCCTTACAACCGGCACAGCGCTCCATCGCCGCCGGTTTCTTGGGACTCTCTTCTCGCCGAGATGCAGTGCCGCCCTTTTAAATGCCGATGCGCCTTGTGGCGTCCTCTCGTGTGCCACTGGCTCCGCCAGTTGTTTGTTCAATATTCCAGCACCCGGCAAGAAACACTGGCATAGCCAGTGGCACGCGGTCGGCAACGCCGCGGGCAAACGGGCGGCCCGCGCTCGCGAAAGCGATAGGCGCTCAACCATGGCAACCGGCGACAAACCGATGCGGCGTGTGCGCCGCCCGCCCTTGACTCCGCAGGCGCCGGCAACGGCCGCGAAGCCAACCGGCAGCCGTGCCGCGTCGTGGATCGCCGCTTTCATCGATTACGTCCGTAGCGAATGCCACCTTTCGGCGAACACCGCGGCAGCGTATCGCCGCGATATGGCGAAGTTTGCCGAATGGCTCGCTGGCCGAGACCCGACGCGGCTTACGATCCGCGAATTGGCCGACTATCCGGCATGGCTCCAAAAGCGCGGCTTGGCCGCGGCGAGCATCGCACGGCACGTCGTTTCGCTGAAGGTCTTTTTCCGCTACCTCCAGCTCGAAGGCGTGATGCGGGAAAATCTTGCCGAGCTGCTGGGAACGCAACGGCTGTGGAGCCGCGTGCCCAAGGTGCTGTCGGTCGAGCTGGTCGATCGGCTGCTCGATGGTCCGGCGCCCGGCGATCCGCTGTGGCGGCGCGATCGGGCCCTCTTGGAGCTTCTCTATGCCACCGGCTGCCGCGCTTCCGAAGTGTCCAATCTCGCCTTGGCCGACGTGCATCTGGCCGAAGGCTATTGCATCTGCCACGGCAAGGGAGACAAACAGCGGATCGTGCCGATGAATCGCCCGGCGGCCGATGCAGTGCGGGATTATCTCTCGGTCGAGCGGCCGACGCTGGTCGTGGGCGAAAGGAAACAGGGGTCGGAGGCCGGGGGTCAGAAAGAAGATGCGCCCGCGGGCCGGGCAAACAACGGCCCGCGATGGCTGTTGCTCTCGCGCCGCGGGCTGAGATTGCGGCGCGAGCGGATCTGGGAGCTCGTGAAGCGCTATGCCTTGCGCGCCGGGGCGCCCGCCTCGATCGGCCCGCACACGCTTCGCCACAGCTTTGCGACGCACCTTGTCGCCGGCGGGGCCGATCTACGGCAAGTGCAAGAAATGCTCGGCCACGCCAGCATCACCACGACGCAAATCTACACCCACGTCGATCCCGCGCGACTCAAGAAAGTGCACCAGAAATTTCACCCGCGCGCATGAGCGACGGCTTGAAATAGACCTGAGCCTGAAAGGCTCATTCCGCCAAGCCAGGGCGGAGCCGCGCGAGTGGCGGAGTCCCAGGGATGTAATGCAACACTTCGTCTGGCCCTGATAGGGGCCGTTCCAGAAGTTGCGGCACCTCTTTGAACAGCCCTGTCAGGACCGATGCATCGTGTGTGCGGGACGGTTGACCCAGGCCTCCGCCGCTTGCGCGGCTCCGACCTGGGCTGATAGAATCGGCCTTTCAGGCCGCCGCCATTCGCCGCGGCGCCGGCCGAACCAGCGGTCACAACTGGCGAGCTTTCGGACGGAAGTCCCTCCCTTGCCCCACACTGCTGGACAAGCCAGCAGTGGCACCCGACCCGTTACCGAGTGGATGATCCTTTACTAATGAGCCACGCTGCGCTTGCTCCAGCGGCTGTAAGGATAGTGGCTCGCGAGATAGTCGTGAGCGTCGCGGGCACGATCGGGACGGTGCATTTCGTTCCATAGCACCTCCAGATTCGCCAGCGCTTCGGCATGCGATTCGGCGATGCTCGGATATTGCACATCCACGCGCAAATAGGCCCACAGCGCTTGCTTGCTGTCTTTCAGTGCCCGATAGCAATTGCCCAGGGCGCAGTAGGCGCGGGCCAACAGCGTCGTGTCGTCGTCGTCGGCCTTGGCGATCGTGTCTTGAAGAATCTTGAGCGCGTCTTGAGCATGGTTGGTGCCGACGAGGCAATAGGTGCGGCCGATCGTGGCTTCCTGCATCTGCTGCCCGGCTAACTGGCCCTTCGCTTGGACGGCGAGCACGGCGTCGTAGGCCTTGAGCGCTTCGTCGTATTTGCCTTGCAGTTGCAATTGCCGAGCCTGCAGCAAGCGCGCCCGGGCCTGGAAGTCGGGCCAGGGCGAAGTGGCCAGCTTTTCGTAGAACATCGACGCCGCGGCGAACCGGCTTGGGGCTTGCTCGACATTTCCCAGCCAAACTAGCAAATCGCCCGCCAGCTCGTTTCCTTCGTAATAGTGAAACGTGTTCGGGTGGACTTTGAGGAACTCGACCAACTCGGGACCGACTTTCTTGGCCAAATCGACGGGGTTCTTGTTGGCCATCTCGATCGCCTCGTTGGCCGCACTATTCGGGTTCTTGACCAGATCGGCGGGCGACGAGTCCGACGACGAATCGTCGTCTCCCTCGGCATCGCTGCTGATCGCCAATTTGACCTTGAAGACGATTTTCAAATATTCCAATTCCGTGCGCAGTAACTCACGGGGCAGATCGTCGGGCTTGAGCTTTTCGATTTCGCGCAGGGCCCCGGCGTAATTCCCCTTGTCTGCATCGACGCGGGCCACTTGCATCTCGTGCGGCTCGTCGGCGAATTTGATTGCTTCAAGGTCGTCGACCGGGATCGTCTTGTTGACGCCCTTTTGGGTGATGGACAATTCGTTGCGCGTGGCGCTTTCGACATTGCCATGGATTGGGCCGTCGGAATGGGTGCGGATGGAATCGCCCAATCCGGAGGCTTGTCCGCGGGCCAAGGGATTCGATGCAAAGACCGCACAAGCCGCCACCGCCGCGCCGATGATCCACGAACGTTTCATCACATTTGCTCCCAGAAAGACCGCCTCGATCCCCATATCTGATCGTAGACCAAACCGGCGAGAAAACAAATACCCCAGGCCCGGCGGCGCCGCGAGAACGCGAGACGGGGCCGTAGCATGCCTGATCGCTGCGAAGTATGCTGTAGTTTCCGCCCAGCCCGCCTCCCGCCCCCCGGTCCCGCGTCCGCCCGCCCTCTCGCAGGAAGTCCCCCATGAATTGCAGTCGCCTGCCGATGCTTTTGCGTCGGTGCTCGCTCCCGCTGATGCTTGCTTTGACCGCGGGTTTGTTTTTTGAGTCGCGCGCGGCGCTTGCCGTCTGGCCGCCGAGCGACGGGGTGCCGATGACGCGTTGGGGCAAAGAGATCTCTGCCGACAAACCGGTGCTGCCCGAATATCCGCGGCCGCAGCTCGTGCGGCACGATTGGCTGAACCTGAACGGACCGTGGGAGTATGCGATCTCGCCGAAGGAGTCGGCGGCGCCCGCGCAATATGCCGGCAAGATATTGGTGCCGTTTCCGCCGCAATCGGTTCTCTCGCAGGTGAACAAATCGGTCGACGACAAGAGCCAGATTTGGTATCGCCGGCAGTTCGAGATTCCGGCCGGTTGGTCGGGTCGGCGCGTGCTGCTGAATTTCGGCGCCGTGAATTGGGAAACCCATGTGACGGTGAATGGAAAACCGGTCGGCATGCACACCGGCGGCTACGACGGGTTCGACTTCGACATCACCGATGCGCTGAAGCCGCATGGTCCGCAAGAACTCGTCGTGTCGGCTTGGAATCCGATCGAAGGGGGCCAGCCGCATGGCAAACAGGCCCGGAAGCCCGACGGCATTTTCTACACGCCGACGACGGGCATCTGGCAAACTGTGTGGCTCGAACCGGTCGCAACGCAGCACATCGAAGAACTGCGGCTGGTGCCGGATGTCGATCATGGCCAATTGAAGCTGGTGGCGGCTGTCGCCCGCGCGACCCACGGGCAAACCGTTGAAGCGATCGCGCTCGCCGACGGCAAGGAAGTCGGCCGGGCCACGGGCAAGCCGGGCGAAACGCTGGCAATTTCGCTGCCGAGCCCGCGGCTCTGGTGGCCGGCCGCGCCGTTTCTCTACGATTTGAAAGTGACGCTCTCCGACCCCCGGCATGCCGGTATCGCGGTGGATTCGGTCGCAAGCTATTTCGGGATGCGAAAAATCTCGATCGGGCCCGACGACACCGGCCACGACCGAATTCTCTTGAACAACCGGCCGGTGTTCGAAAACGGATTCTTGGACCAAGGCTTTTGGCCCGACGGCATTTACGCCGCGCCGAGCGACGAGGCGTTGAAATACGATCTCGTGATGCTGAAAAAATTCGGCTTTAACATGGACCGCAAGCATATCAAGGTCGAGCCGGATCGCTGGTATTATTGGGCCGATCGGCTGGGCGTGTTGGTGTGGCAGGATATGCCCGCCGTGGTGGAAATGAGCTTCAAGCCGAACGATCGATCGATCGCGGATCGCGAGGGCAACTTCGAATCGGAATTGCGGCGCATGATCCGCGGACGGTGCAACCATCCGTCGATCGTGATGTGGATCTTGTTCAACGAAGGCTGGGGATTGCCGTTGAAAGACCGCAAGAACGGCCGCGAAAAGATCGAACCGTCGCCCGTGGCGCAATCGCGAGAGCTGCGCATGGTGACGGCGACGCGGCAGGAAGACCCCACGCGGCTGATCGATGCCGAAAGCGGCACCGGCGGCGGCGGCAACGAGCACAACGAAGGCTTGTTCGACTTCGGCTACGGCGATGTCGTCGATTATCATTGCTACGGCCACGACGGCCCGACCGCCGAGAAAGGCCCGCACGGCCGGGCCGGCATCGTCGGCGAATATGGCTGGGGGCTTTCGCCGGTCGGCGCGCTGCGGAATCGGATGAAGTCGTCGCAAGGGGCCGACATTAGCGGCTGCGTAGTGACGCAACTGACCGACGTCGAAAACGAGCACAACGGAGCACTCAAATACGACCGCACGATCATCCCCAATGTCGAGAGGGAGAAAGATCTTCCCGGCGACATTCGCCGCGTCTTGCACGAATACGGCTACGACGACTATCCCGGCGGCCCCGCCGCGGCGAAGTAACTACCATCGCGAGCAAACCGGTTTCGAACCATAACACATCGGAGCGATCACCCATGTCGACGCGGATTCAGTTCTCGCTCGCCGCTTTGGCGGCCCTGGTTGTCTGTTCGGCTTCGCCCGCGCTGCGGGCGGACGATGCGCGCGATGCCGACGCCGCGCCGAACACGCTTAGCTCCGCGGAGAAAGCGGCCGGCTGGCAATTGCTCTTCGACGGCAAATCGCTCGACGGATGGCGCACCTTCGGCCGCAAGGATGTGCTGCCCGGCTGGGTCGTGAAGGACGGCACGTTGGCGTGCGTCGATCCGCATCACGCCGGCGATATCGTCACCAAAGACAAATTCGGTTGGTTCGAATTGCAACTCGACTACAACATTTCCGAGGCCGGAAACAGCGGCATCATGTATCACGTCACCGATGCCGGCCATCATGTTTGGGAAACCGGCCCCGAATTCCAACTCGAAGACAACCAAAAGGCCGCCGATCCAGTTCGCTGCGGATGGCTCTACGCACTCTACAAACCGCCCCTGGATCCGAAGACCGGCAAAACGCTCGACGCCACCAAGCCGGTCGGTCAGTGGAACCATGTGCGCCTGCTGCTCACACCCGAGAAATGCGAGCACGACATCAACGGCGTGAAGTATTTTGATTACGTCTTGGGCAGTCCGGATTTCAAAGCGCGCGTGGCGAAGAGCAAGTTTGCCTCGATGAAAAACTTCGCGAAATCCAACACCGGCTACATCGCCCTGCAAGGCGACCACGGCCAAATCGCTTTCCGGAATATCAAAGTCCGGCCGATCGACGCGAAACTGTAGGCCGTGCGACAACCGCGGTTTGTGCGGATGGCTCCGTTAACCGCACGGCGATCGATCGTCGGGTGCCATGCCCATGTCTTTGCGTGGGCATGTTCGCGCGAATCATGCACACACCCACTCAGTGCGGCGGGCATGGCGCCCAGGTTCGCCATGTCCGGGGTCGAAGCGAAAGGGGTTTGTTTGGCGATTCCCGACAACCGAACGCAGCGTTCCATTCTGCGGCAGCTTGCGCATCGGGCGATGATCGAGCGCGGGTTGGCGCCTGATTTTCCGCCGCCGGCGCTCGCTCAGCTCGACAAAATCCACGGCCCGGCTTCGCCGGCCGCCGCCCCGATGCGCGATTTGCGAAACCTGCCCTGGTGTTCGATCGACAACGACGACTCGCTCGATCTGGACCAGCTCACGGTGGCCGAATCGCTTCCGGGCGGAGCGGCAAAGATTCAGGTCGCCGTTGCCGATGTCGATGCGATCGTCAAAAAACAATCCGCGCTCGATGGCCATGCGCGGCAAAACACCACGTCGGTCTATACGCCCGCGCAGGTTTTCCCGATGCTGCCGGAGCGGCTGTCGACCGATCTGACGTCGCTCGGCCAAGACGTCGACCGTCTGGCCGTGGTCGTGGAAATGATTTTCTCGGCCGACGGCGCGTTGCAGGAGTCGGCCGTTTATCGGGCGAACGTTCGCAATCGGGCCAAGCTGGCGTACAACAGCATCGCTGCGTGGTTCGAGGGCAGCGGGCCAGCCCCGCCAGCGAGCGGAACGGCTGTGGGGCTCGACGAAAATCTCCGGCTGCAAGATCGCGTCGCGCAAAAGCTGAAAGCCGTGCGACTTGAATTCGGCGCACTCGATTTGGAAACGATCCAACCGCGGGCCATATTCGCCGGCGACGAAATGACGGCGCTTGCCGCCGAACGGCCGAACCGGGCGACCGACCTCATCGCCGATTTCATGATCGCCGCCAACGGCGTCACGGCCCGATTTCTCGCGGCCAAACAATTTCCGTCGCTGCGGCGCGTCGTGCGCACTCCCAAGCACTGGGATCGCATCGTCGAACTGGCCGCCGAGCATGGCGCGGCGTTGCCGTCCGCGCCGGATTCGAAAGCCCTCGAGCAATTTCTGCGCATGGCCAAACGGGCCGACGCGCTGCGATTCCCCGATCTATCGCTGAGCGTGATCAAGTTGCTGGGCGCCGGCGAATACGTCGTGCAACTTCCTGGCCGAAGCGGTCCGGGGCACTTCGGATTGGCGGTGAAAGATTATGCCCATTCGACCGCCCCCAACCCCCGTTTTCCCGATCTGATCACGCAGCGATTGTTGAAGGCCGCGATCGGCGGCGAATCGTTCCCCTACGAGGCCGGCGAGTTGACCGAGCTCGCGCAGCATTGCACCGACCAGGAAGATGCCGCCAAGAAAGTCGAACGCCGGATGGAAAAGTCGGCCGCCGCGCTTCTTCTGCGATCGAGCATCGGCAAACCGTTCGATGCCATCGTCACCGGCGCAGGCGCGAAGGGCACCTGGGTCCGCATCTTCCATCCGCCGGTCGAAGGCAAACTCGAGCACGGGTTCGAACGTCTCAAAGTGGGCCACCGCCTGCGGGTCCGATTGCTGCGCATCGATGTCGAGCGCGGCTACATCGACTTCGAAAAAGTGGGGTCCTGAGCGACCGGCACCCGTTCAACTTCCAACCCCCAACAGATTCGATTCGCGAGCCAATTCATTCGCATGACCGACGCGGAGAACGGAGACCAAACGCCGACGCGAGTGCGAACCGGATGGACGGCGGTGTGGCTCGGCGCGGCGCTGGTGTTGATGGCGATCAATCTCCGCGTGGCGGTGACGAGCGTCGGGCCCGTGCTTCGGCAGTTGATGCACGTTACCGGCCTTTCCGAAACGGGGGCTTCAGTCCTCACGATGTTGCCGTCGCTCTGCTTCGGGCTGTTCGGACCGCTCGGGCCCGCGCTCGCGCGGCGCATGGGAACCGAACGGGCGCTGCTGATCGTTGCGGTTCTGCTTGCCGTGGGAACGGCAATCCGCGGGCTGGCGACGGTGCCGGCGCTGTTTGCCGGTCAGATCCTGGCTTGCTTCAGCATCGGAATCGTCAATGTGCTGCTGCCCGGATTGGTGAAGCGCGATTTCCCGAAGCGCGCCGCATTGATGACGGGGCTCTACACGATGTCGCTCAGCTTCGGCGGGGCGGTCGCGGCAGCAGCGACGGTGCCGCTTGCCGACGTGCTCGGCGGATCGTGGGCCGGCGCACTGGCGTTTTGGGCAATTCCGGCAGCGGTTGCCGCGGCGATTTGGGCCCCCCAAGTGCCGCGCGGGAAATGGGGCGGCGGGCAGGCCAGCTTCAAAATCTCGGGCGTTTGGACCGACGCGCTCGCCTGGCAAGTCACGCTCTTCATGGGCCTGCAATCCGCGATTGCCTACACCATGTTCGGCTGGCTCGCTCATATGCTGCAAGACCGCGGCCTGAGCGCGGTGGATGCGGGCTATGTGCTTTCCGTTTCGGTGGTCGGCCAATCCGCTGGAGCACTGTTCGCGCCGACGCTGGCCACCTGCTGGCGCGATCAGCGCGTTATCGACGCCATCGGCGCCGCGATTTGCGTGGCCGGCATTCTAGGTTGCTTCTATGCGCCGCTGTGGTCGATTTGGGTTTGGGCGAGCGTGCTGGGCCTGGCACAAGGGGCCGTGTTTGCGATCGCGGTGATGCTGATCGTGCTCCGTGCGGCCGACTCGCATGTCGCGGCGCATCTTTCCGGCATGGCGCAAGGCGTCGGCTACTTGATTGCGTCGCTCGGGCCGCTGATCGCCGGTGAACTTCGCGGCTGGACGGGCAATTGGAATGGCGTGGCCCTATTTTGCGTCGCGCTTGGCGTTGCGTCGGCGATTTTTGGGATCGGGGCCGGGCGCGACCGGCATGTGCGCGCGGTGCTTGTGCGGCGATAAGTCGCCATGGACAGCCTCAGCCCAGGGAAGGCCTGGAAATCGCCTTGCGAGTGGCAAAGCGGTTTTGTGGCCTTCCCTGGGCTTAACGCGCGACATCAGGCCGCGGTTCAGGCTCCCGATCCCGGGGTGTGTTGGCTCATCGCGCCGCGGATGGTCTTGGCGATGTCGAGCATTGTTTCGATGGGGAGCACGAGTTGCGTGTCAAGCCCGTGGCTTCCGGCGTGGGCGGCGAAGCCGAGCGGGGGCATGTCGGGCAATGCCGGCAAATTGACCGGCAGCCGTTGGGCCGCAATTAATCCGCCAATAAAGTTCATGTAGCCTTTGAGATCCGCCAAGCCGACGAGTTGGGCGTGCGGCGATAACAGCTTGAGCGTCGCTGCGACATTCGGGTCGGTGGCAAACGTCGATTTCCCACTCTTGAATGCGGCAAGCGACTCCTTCAGACGCTCTTCCGAACCATAGCCGACGATAACCGTGCGGTCGTCGGCCACGAGCATCCGCGCGGTGAGTTTGCCGGTTGGCCCCAGGATTTGCGGCATTACCTTCGCCGCAGCCGGATTGTTTTGCATCGCCAACATGCCCGACATGTCCACCGTGAGGCTCAATCCGGGAGCGCCGTCGATGTCGATTTCCTTGACGTCGGAGATTTGGAACGCTGGCTTCGGTTGCGTTTTCATGGCAGCGTTCATTTCCTTGATCGCGTTTTTATAACGATCGAGAAAGCCTTTCGCATCGTCGACCCGCATCACGGCAGCCGCGCCATCCAGCATTGCTTCGCCTGGCTTTGGCGTCGCCATGACGAACGAAACTTCGTGGCTCCCCTTCATTATCGACTCCATGGCTTGGATATACTGTTTGCGCTGTTGGGGATCGAGCGCCGCGCCGCCGGCTGTTTCATTCATGCGATCCATGGAATCGGCGGAGAACGCCGCGAAACCACGGGACAACCCCTCGGGCACTTTCATGTCGGCGGCAAACATGAACGGCGTCGCTTGCAAGCCGAGGAACGGTTTGCCTTCCGAGGACTTCATGTCGTTGAGTGCTGCAGCCCAGCTTTTGCCGGCGACAAAGCTCGTGTGGCTGTCGATGGAGACATTGCTGTGCTTATCCAGGGCCAACCCGATCGCAAACGCATCGACTTGCTCCGCGGCCCCGGCGAGAAACTGCTCGTCGATTTTCAGGCCCATCTTAAGCTGGCCCGCTTGCTGCGCGTTTGCCGATTGGACAATGGCGGCCTCGGCTTGCTTCAGTAGCGCGAGCGCCGCTTGCAACAGCATCTTCGACCCGGCGGGCGTGGCAACCAGCGAAACTTGGTGCCGGCCAATCCATGGCTTGAACGATCCCAGCAACGAATCAATCCCTTTTTGCGAAGCGATCACTTTGGATAATTGTTCTTTGTGGTCGGGCAGCATGAAGACGGCGAACGAATCTTTGTGGCCCGCAACGAGCGCGTGCCCGGCAATGGTGACGCCGGTGGTCGCGGCCGTGGCATCGTCGGGTTGGAATTGGCCGATGAATTTTTTGTAGTCGGTGACGGGGAAGAAGACGGCGGGCGTCGGCTTTGGCGTCGCCTTTTCAGATTCCGGCGCCGGCGAAGCGTCGTCCGGCAACACTGCCACTGCGGCCGAGCCGTTTTCATCGAGCCCTTCTTGAATACCGGCCTGAAGCTTGAACAGCGAGAGCACACTCGGCACGGGCGCCTGTAGCGCGGCGCCCAGCTTGGATATGGCCTTGTCGGTTTGAGCAAGATCTTTGATGACAACGAAGCCCAAGGCATCGTCCGGAATTGCTTTGAGCACCGCGTCGGAGGCCGACCCGCCGGACGCCGCCGGCGCTGCATCCTTCTGGGCCCAAGCCCGAGGAGCAATTGCCAGAACCGTGAAGAGCATCGCTAGGATTGCGAGTCGCCGTGTGCGTTTCATAGCGGGATTCCTGGGGATCGAGAATCAGTCGAGAGTTCGATGGGACCGACCAATGGGCAGACGCTCATTGTAGGGGTATTGGCGCGTGCAAGCCACTGATTCAGCGAAAAGCAATTGTGTGAATCGCACGACGAAAAAATGCGGCGAATCGACAACTTCTTGCAAACCGCATTCCTTCCGACACGGAACAAACTCGATGGTTTGCTAGAACTGCCCGCCGGCGATTGCTGGTAAACTGCCGGATAGCGAAATCACGATTCCGAGCGAGTGCCGCTTTGTTGCGGCCAACCTTTCCCGTTTTCTTAGCAAAAAAGCCAGCTTTCGCATGCCTCGATACGACTCCGAAGAAGAGTGGCACGACGACTACCAGGATGACGCCGACGACGCCGACGATGATTCGTCCGCCGACGAGCCGACGATTCCTTGCCCACACTGCGGGCATGAGATTCACGAAGACGCCTGGCGCTGCCCGCATTGCGAGAACTACATTTCGGCGGAAGACGCACCCCGAGTCCGCAAGTCGTGGTTCATTATTTTGGGCACGATCCTGACGCTAGTCTTGATCTACATGTTGGTCATGCATTGACCGCACACGCAGTCCAACGGCGTGCGTCCCTCGCTAACGCTTCGGGTTACAATGCAATCGCCGGCGATTCGTACCTCAAAGCCTCGCAGTCTCAAAGTCTTCACAGCCTCCAAAGCGGCGTTGCACTGGGTTGCCATTTTCGAACGAAGGCGTCAACGTAGCAGGCACACTCGGTGTGCCGTCTGCGCGCGGCGGCGGGTTGCGCACAGAGCGGGGCAGACGGCACACGGAGTGTGCCTGCTACGTTGGAT